>QMSB01000109.1 GCA_003650815.1 Thermoprotei archaeon
AAGTAAAATAGTTCACCTAGGTTAAAATTGCTTAGTCTATACTCTTAAAGCAGACTGTAGCAGTATATTGGTAGTGAATTCGCGAGAGAGAGTAGTTAAAGCGATGGAGCTAGGTGTGCCTGATAGAGTACCTATATACGAAATGCATGTTTCTACTAAAATAGCTGCAGTAGTTTTAAACAAGAGTCCTAGCCAAGTACTGGCATATAATCCTCCAGTACTCTTTGACTTAATCGCGTCTGGTAGAAAAGTAGACGTAGATAAGGTAAACAGGAGAATCGCAGAGGAACTAGTTGAATTAGCCACTAAGCTAGGACTCGACTGGATTAGAGTCGGCGGCGCTTACACGAAAATACCTGAAGTCAAGAAACTCGGAGAAAACACCTGGCTTGTAGACGGATCGGTATTAAAGTGGTCTGGTGAGAGCATGTGGAACTTAAGTGAGCCTAAACACTATGATTCAGACGAGATAGTTAGAGAGTTTAGAGAAAGAGAAGTGGAAGTAGACTATAAAGTATTAGATATCCTGAGAGAAGTTGTCGAGAAGACTAAGGGAGAGTTCTTTATTTCATTTGATGCAGACGGGTCTTGGGGACCAATAGTCTCTAGGCCGAGCTTGCTGAGGCATGTTTTGGTGTGGATGAGGAGGAGACCTGACGCTGTTGAAGCGATAATAGACTACTATACGAGACTCGCTATAGAGTATGGTAAAGCTGCTATTGATGAGGGAGCCGATGCCATACAGATGTGTGTAGACTACGGGTGTGGTACAAGACCTTGGATAAGTCCTTCGATGTTCAGGAGGTTTGTTAAGCCTGCTTTAAAGAAGCAGTGCGATGTCTTCAAGAAGAAGGAGGCTTTCGCCGTACTGCATAGCGACGGAAATATAGAGTCTCTGCTACCTGACATAGTAGACGCGGGTATTAGTGCCTACCAAGGAATAGACGTTATGGCGGGCATGAGTCTGAAGAAAGTGAAGGAGATGTATGGAGACAAGATATGTTTAGTGGGTAACGTCGATCCTAGGGTCATAGAGTTTGGGTCTAAAAGCGATGTAGCTAGAGAAGTAGACAGGTGTCTGAAGGAAGGTGCTCGTGGCGGCGGGTTTGTGTTATCTACGTCAGCTAATATATCTATATGCACTAATGCTGAAAACTTTTTATTCATGATAAAGTACGCTAAGAGAAGAGGAGTCTATGGCCCAAAGGGAGGAATCGCTGGACTCAAGTGAGCTTACGGCTTCTCTTTTCTTAGCAGTAGCTACTTTCGCTATTTTCCTTAGCTCTACTCTCGTTAAACCCGTTCTCCCTGTCTTAGCTGAGGAGCTTGGTGGAGAGTCTCTTGAAATAGCGGGAGTCCTGATGGCTAGCATAGTTTTCTTATCTCTTCTACAGCCTTTCACAGGTGTTCTTGCAGATAGATACGGCTACCTCAAAGCGATAGTTGCTGGAGGAGTTCTGGGAGCCTTAACTAGTCTTCTCTGCGCGCTAGCCTCTAAGTGGCAGGAGCTTCTAGTACTGAGGGCTCTAGGAGGCTTAGCAGACGCAGTATCGGGTCCAGCTATACTTGCCTTAGCGACAAGTATTAGCAGTAAGAGAAGAGGACTGGTCTTAGGAATTTTTAGGAGTAGTCAGGGACTGAGCTTTGTGATAGGTCCTATACTAGGTGCTCTCTTAGCTAGACTTCTATTTCTTAGAGCGCCTTTCTTCTTTGATTCTGTTCTTACTTTCATAGCCATAGTTCTCTTTCTCCTCTTCTTTAGGAGAGAGTATAGTGAAGGGAGGTTGGAGAGGCTGGAGTACGGTGCCTTAGGGGAGGTTGTCAGAAGCGGGAGGTTGCTGAAAGTAGCTTGTATCGGGTTCTCGGAGTGTTTTTCGTTTACTGTGTGGAGTTCTTTTCTTCCAGTCTATATGCTTTCTATGGGAATGAGGGAGCAGGAAATAGGGCTCGTTTTCTCAGTAGAGGCTCTCGCCTTTTCTCTATCTAATGTGTTTGTAGGGTACTTGGCTGATAAAGTAGGCAGGAAGCCCTTAGCGGTGCTGGGGGCTCTGCTGACTACTGTTTCTTCGCTAGCCTACCTCTACTTGAGAAGCCTTGTTCAAATAGTAGTCGTTTCTCTTTTCTATGGTGCTGGCTGCTCGATGATATTTCTCTTGAGCACAGTTATGGCAGCTGACATAATTCCCGAGGATAAGAGAGCGGCTCTTCTCGGAGCATTTGACGCTGTAATGGATTTGGGTTTAGCTGTAGGACCTATAGCTACATGGATTTTCCTTAAGTCAACAGGACTCACTGTTTCAGCAGCCTTTATCTTAATGGCGTGTGTTACTGGAGTAGCAGCGTTAGTAGCCTTGAGTCACAGAGAGCGCTAGGATTCTTCCTCTTCTTCCTCCTCCTTTTTCTTTGTTACGAAATAGGGTGTATACTCGTCGTCAGATTCTCCTAGAGGCTCAGCTACATTCTGCTCATATACGTCTACCGCCCAGCTATCACTCATCCCTCTATCAACTACTCCTACTGGAAGACCTTCTTCGTCGTAAACGTATCCGTCTCTAATATAGCCGATAGGGTTTCCTTCTTCATCGTAGAGTGTTCCATCACTACCTATTTCTGATGCTACTACTTCTTCATCGAAATACCTCGCTCTAAGCTTTCCTTCATAGTCTAGGAAAAAGATGCTTGAACCAGCCCACTCGTAGTCTCTCAAACTCTTCTTACGCTTCTTAACTCCTCCAGAAGAAACAGTGATCGACGGAGTAGTTTCAGTAGAAGTTCTAGTAGAAGAGATTGGCGTAGACCAAGTACTGCCGAGTATTGCTGACATTTTCCTAAAGTATTCTTCAGAAAACCTTCTCTCCTTTTCCAAAGACTCCCTGCGCATAGCACTTATTTCCCTAAAAGTCCTCTTAGTCATCTCCCAGAGCTCTCTCCTGTGAGCAGCTTCCTTTCTCATTTCCTCTAAGAATACTCTCGACGCTCTAGCCTGCATCTCCATCAAAGCTTCCTGTACGTAAGGTGTTTGCGGAATTAAGCCCAGTACTTCCGCCAAATAGTACTGTAGGCTCCTCCAAGACCTTATTACAGCGTTTACCACGGGAAGAGCTTCTCTCTCTACTCTAGTGGGATAAGAGTACCGTGTATGTAGAACAAATGTCCTTAAGAATCCTCTAGCATCTTTCATTCGGAAAACTTGCCATATAGCTACAATAGTATAAGCAGTATTTGGTGAGCGGAGAAACACATGTGCTTTATTGTCTTCAATAGACTGTTTTAGCAAAATATTGCCTTGCTTTAAAAACTCTTGTATTTGTCTTCGCACGAAGCTGCTGAAGTCTTCTGTGAGCTCCATAGGCACTATCATTAACTGGATTCTCTTATTGTATGATCGTACATAGAACATGTCGTCGTGAGCAAACCCTATATCCCATGTAGTAGGTATTTTCGCAGTCCACCTAAGTCCGAGGAAGTAGAAGTTAGGGTTATATATTTGCCTCACTGGAGCGTCTCCACCGATACCGCTGAAAGTCTTTCTAGACTCTGAGACTAAGTCTAGTAGAGCTAAAGCCTCTTCTTCTGAAATACTGTCCTTAACTATAACTGCGTAGACTAGAGTCCACGTCTTGCTGAAGGGCTGAAGTAGCTCACTAAACACTTTTTCAGAAAAGCTAGGGGACACTGCCATGTGTCTTGGAGTCAATGTATGTAAAGCAGTCTTGTAGTTCCTGTATAAAAGCGAGTAACTGAGCTGTATAATGTCTCCTGTAGACAGCACTTTCGTCTCCTCTCTACCGGGATCTATGTTCTCGGTATAAAGTGACTTCTTTAAGTAAATCCTCCAATGCTCTCCTCCCGCCTTCACTTGAACTCTAGCAAAGTCACCGGCTCCTGTCACTTGAGTCTTATCTACCTTAGTCTTTCTCCAAGACTCAAATATTCTTAAAATAAGTCTGAGAATATCTTGTGGTTCGCTAGAAAAATAGGCGAATACTATGCAGGCATCTCGACTCGGATTTTCAGCTATAACTGTATTAGGAGTATCTATAGGCAAAAGTCTCCAGTCACGAGGATAGTAGAAAACATAACCGTAATCAATATCCTTAACTATACCTTTCTCCACGAGAAGAAAAGGTGGCTGAAGTATAAATAGTTATATGAAGACTACTTAATATCATATAATATCATAAATACAATCTAGCAGTGAATTCAGTGATTGCTCTTACTGCTGTGGATATGTCGCGAGGTTAGTGGCTTGCCCGAGTAATGAAAATATTCGTCTACTGTGATACTTAATTATGGATAAAGACAGCGATGTTAAAAAAGCAGCAGAGAAGCTTATTAACGCCAAAGAATACACTAAAGCTATTCAGCTACTTGAAGACTATTTATCTAAAAAGCCCGGAGACGCTGAAGCATGGAATATTCTTGGAGTAGCTTTCTACTCTATAGGAGACTTAAAGAGAGCTGAAGAATGCTTCAAGAAGTCTCTTGAGCATAATCCGAGAGATCCAGACGTGTGGTACAATCTAGGAGCTCTATGCAAAAGAGAGGGAAGAGTAGACGAAGCCATAGACTACTATAAAAAGTACCTTGAGTTCGAGTCGGAAGACTCTTACACATGGAACTCTCTCGGAACCTTATTCTACAGTAAAGGTGACTTAAGCGAAGCTGAAAAATGTTTTAGAAGAGCATATGAACTAAGCCCAGAAGACCCCGTTATTGTCGCTAACCTCTGCGTTACTCTAAGAGATCAAAATAAGATAAGTGAATCAATAGAGATCTGTGACAAAGCACTAAGGCTTTTAGAAAAGAGAGTGAAAGAAGATCCTAGTGAAGAAAACTTAAGTTTTTTAGCATTTGTCTACATGAAGTGCTTCAGGAATGCTGAAGCAGAGAAAATATATAGAGAGATAATCGGAAAGAATCCTAAGAACATAAGCGCTTACTTAGATTTAGCTAAATGTTTGTTAAATCAAGTAAAGGTAGGGGAAGCAGTAGAAGTGCTACTTAGAGCACTAGATGTAGATCCTGGGGTCTGGCGGCAGGTACTGCAGATAGCAGAGGAAAACCCCTTAGTTGACGTGGCTAAGCTCTACGAGAAGGCAGTTCAGCAGAGAGTACTAGACTACGATGTATGGTTTAAGCTAGGACAGCTACTAATGCTTCGCGTAAAGTGGAAGGAAGCGGCAGAGGCTTTCAGACAAGCAATTAAGATAAACCCTAGGCTTGAGGCTTACATGAAGCTAGGCTTTGCACTATTTCTTCAGAGAAGACTATCTGAGGCGGAGCAGGTCTACAGCGAGGCTGCACAAAAATATTCGAGTATACCTGAAGTATGGGAGCGCTTAGGTGAAGTACGCGAGTATCTAGGAGACTTTAAGGGAGCTGAAAAAGCCTACAGGAGAGCAATAAGTCTTAAAGAATCTACGGGACTCTGGTCAAAACTCGGGAGAGTTCTCTTAAGTCAGCTAAAGTTTACTGAAGCTGAAAAAGCTTTTAGAAAAGCTATTCAACTAGATTCTAAGAACGAGGACGCGTGGACTGGCTTGATTCGATTACTGAAAATCCTAGGGAGATTTAGTAGAGCAGAGAAGTGTGCTAGAGTAGCATTAAATTCTATTCCTGGGAGCGCACAGCTGTGGCTCGAGTACGGATGGTTAATGATGTATAGAGGAGCATTTAGTGAGGCATCAAAAGCACTTTTAAAAACAGTAGAGCTCGACCCGAAGAACAGTGTAGGCTGGCAACTACTAGCTTCAAGTCTATTCAATGAAGGCAAGTATAGCGAAGCTGAAGAAGCCTGTAGGAAAGCTATTGAATTAAATCCCAATAACTGGGAGTCATGGCTACTACTCGGAGAACTATCTTTCAGTAAAGGAGACTACTCGGGAGCAGCAGAAGCCTATGAGAAGGCTCTGCAACTAAATCCACAGAACCAGGAAATTAAAGCTAAATTAGAGGTTGCAAAAAGCCTAGCTAAGAAAACATGAAAGAAAAAGAATTAACTAGCTGGGAGGAGGCGGTGGTGGGGGAGGAGGTGGAGGCGGAGG
>QMSB01000110.1 GCA_003650815.1 Thermoprotei archaeon
ACGGCGCTGCTCCCGGCGCAGGGCCTCCAATAACTATTCCCTTCTTTATTGTAGGAGGCCAGGCTACAGGATAATTCATTACAACACAGAGTTTTCCGTGTCTCTCAGCAACATTCCACAAAAACTCTGCTTTACTGACACGTGAGTCAAGTGTACTTACTCCCTCGTTTAAAGGCTTACCTGGAATATGTGCATAGAAACTAGTCATACCGTGAGTACCTGTCCACGCTCCTGTCACTATTGTAGTCCAGTTCGTGGGAGTATCGCAGGGAGGTGAAGGCAGTGCTTCTCCGAAAACACCTTCCTCAATTAGCTCGGCTGTCGCAGGCATTAATTCTTCTTTAACGTACTTTTCGATGAAAAACGATAGTATGCAGTCCAATCCTATTAAAATAAGCTTCTTAGCTTTATTCACACTAGTATTAAGAAAACTCTATACAAATGAGTACTCCTAAGCAAAGACAATAAAGCATTCTTATCCCCATAATTTTACTTAAAAATAAAGTGGTAAAATATGTAGACTAGCCGATAGGAAACGAATATAGAGCCGAAGATACCGCTTCCAGCTTACTTTTGCTCGAACTTTACGTGCCACTTAACTTTACCCGATGTACTGCGCCTTAAAGTTACTACAAGTAGCTTTCCATCTACTCTCTGCTCGATTTCGGCACCTTGAGCTACTGCTTCTACACAATCATATTTTTCTCCATTCCAGTCGATTAAGAAGCGTATCTCGTAGGGGTCTCCTCCTACTACTAGACTTTCGCCTGTAACAGTTCTTCCTTCCTTATCCCACTCAAGGCTTACTACATCAGGGTATCCTTGAGTTATGTGGCGGTTCGTACCTATAAACAGCGGTAGGCGCTCCAGCGGACGTATACAGAAAACCTTACAGGACTCTGGTTTAAGCTCTACGACTAATTTCTCGCCTAGCTCTCCTAGAAGCTTTTTCTCCCAAACTTCGTAGACTATGTAGCGTCCTGGAGGCAAACCTAGCGTCTCGGGAGTAATCTCGACTTTAGCAGGGTATTCTTTAAACCATCTGAAAACTCCTACTATGTCCCAACGCCCCCACTTTGTAGCTACCTTTAGATCCCATATCTGAGGATATGGTCCCTCGGGATTTCGTGGAAACAGATCCATTGGCCTTATAGGCTGCGGTGGAAGTATTCTCTTTAAAAGCTCTACTCTCTCAGGCGGCAGTTCAGGCATATTGTCGGAAACCATGAGAACTTGTCCGCTTAGCCCCAAGAGACTAGCCCAGGCTTTAGCCGCCTCGTAGTGTAGCGGAGGCCTCACCATTATTACGTCTGGGTCACAGTACCAGACAATAGTGTGCATCCAGTAGTTAGAAAACGTGGCTCTTAAAGCGTTAAGAAAACACACAGCACCCTCTTTAAGCTTAGCGGGAGAAACATCGGTTCCAGTTCTACAGGTGTCTCCGTAGCCCATTGCTCTCCACTGAGTAGCGCAGATTAATATTACTCGCTTAGGTCCAACAACCTTCCTTATAGTCTCCAGGAACCTTCTGTATACTTCATCGGGTGTCAGCGAGTGATCGTGGAGACTTTTTCTGCACAGCGCGTACCACTGGTGCATTTCGCCTTGACCGTCGAGCTTAAAGTACTCTATACTCCACTCATGAGCCATAACTCTCATAGTCTTCTCAATCCACTCAGACTTGACCTCAGGATTCGTGGGATCTACGTACGGATAGTTAGCAAAACCTCTGAAAACTTCTCCATTTGGCTTCCTAATGAACCAGTCTGGCTTTTCTTTCAGAAGCTTAGTGTCTACTTTCCCTATGGCCTGAGGTAAAAGCCATATTCCGGGCTTAAGCCCCTTGCTTCTTATATACTGTGCCAACCATTTACCGCCCCTTGGAAACTTCTTTTTATCCCAGTTAAGCCAAGTTTCACCTTGGTAGCCGTCGTCAAGTTGAACGTACTCTAAGCCGAAGGGCTTGAGGTGCTCAGCGAGCCAGTCAGTGTTAGCTACTACTGCCTCCTCTGTTACTTTTTTGCCGAAATAGTACCAAGAACACCAGCCTGCAGGTGGGCGTGGGTGGCGGTTCAGGTCATAGGGCTTATAGTAGGGCATGCTGAGGTGTTCTGCTACGTAGTGTTCTATGACTTCACCAGCTATTATCTCCGGTATAACGCCGAACTGTGTCTTGATCTCTGCTTCGACTTCAAAAAACTTGCCATCAATTAGCGAGCGTATACGTAGACTGCCCCAAGAACTAAGCCTCAGAACCCTATCGTTCCATTTATCGAAAATAGAGTCGCATAGAAGACTGTCAGCAGGTCCTAGCGCTGCCTGAACTACGTTCTCGTAGCGTCCAGGCTCAATACGACATAAATAAGGCTCCTTCCCCCAGTAGACTCTTCCCTTAATCCTGAAAGTAAACGGCTTCCTCGGATAAAGACGAAAAACTATTTTCTTGGATCCACAGTGCACTTCCAGTAAGACATCTGTAGGGCCTTCACCGACAGGCTTAAGTCTAAATATATGTATGCGCCAAGTCTCTACACCTGTAGATACTTCATAAGGTTCACCGAAAGGCTCTAAAGAAAAATCAACATTCAAGTCTCCTGCATACCCTTCAAGTCTTAATCTTTTTAAAACAACCTGACCACAATATAGACAGTCTACTCTACCATTTTTTAACACTATATGCCAGCAACACACTTTCTCACATAAATTGCTCGATAAAACATGATAAAAGACTTTTGTAGCCAGAGTCTATTTCTCACAATAATAGTTGAACTTGAAAGCAATGAAAGTTTTTTAAGTCTATTTACTTCGCATCCAGTATGGTAAAAATACCTAGAGTAAGGGTACTTTACCTAGTTATAGACCAATTAGCAGGACACTGGGAAGAACATGTGAAACTCGAAGGATCAGACTTCCCGCCAGTAAACGTTAAGAGCTACCATGAAAAAGGCTTGATTCCAAATTTCTCTTATCTTATAGAAAACGGATTATGGGTCAAGAGGCCGTGGAATAGAGGATTCTGTGACACACCTCATGGAATGAAGTACTTAGCTACAGGGTCTTATCGTGAAAAAGGATGCTATACTTCAAATAAGCCATGGTTTCTCGAAGCCGAAAAAGAGACAGCTTTTTTCGAATTCGTTAAGAAGTATTACCGGGAGAAAATCAATATAGGTGTCTTTAGCTGTAGCCCTTGGCTAATTAAAGGATACTTCTATACTCCTGATTCTATTCACGGTCTTATATCTGGGTACTCTGATGAAATAATGCTTAAAGAGCTCGCATTTCCCTGGATGGAAGATAGGGTCCCGGAATGGAATCTAGTACACATATACTTGCCTGGTATGGACTCTATATCTAACTGTCCTTCATATAGAGGCGAGTGTTCAGATCCTCGCTCATCTAAACACTCCTATATGCTTTTTCTAGACTGCTTAGTAGGAGAAATAGCAAAGTTCTTGAAAGATAAGGGATTCTGGGAAGAAACCTACTTCATAATTGCATCAGACCACGGATATCACTTAGGCTGTTCAGTTGCCCGCAAGAGAGGAGTTAAGACCAATAATTGGTGCTGCGATCATCCACCGCCCTGGGACTGTGAAGTATGGGATTTTGAGGAAGATAGACCTACTGGAATATACTCTGGCGGGCCTAGGCGAACTACTATTATAGTCTCAGGCGGCGCCTTAGAAGAAAAATACAGAGGAAAGGTTATAGAGGAAGCAGAGATAATCAACGTAATTCCCACTATAGCAGATATCCTCAAAGTACCATACAAGTGTCAGGGCAGGAGCCTCTTCGAATATAAGATGCATTAATATTTCATTTACTCAAGGAGAATAAGCTCACTATAGCTGTTAAAGCAACTAGATATTTGCTTTAAAGTTTTAGTTAAGATCCTCAGCTAACTTCTTAAAAGTATTTGCTGAACTAGCACAGACTACAGTTCTCTACAGAGTTTAACTTGATTTTTTCTTAAAACAATGTTTTGCTCCTTTACGCCGGCGAGCCTAAGTAGCTCTATGGCATTAGCTAGTCTACCAACTCTCTTCAGCTCTCCGGGAACATGGGCATCTGTTCCCAAGGAAACTTTTACACCGTACTCTCTTATCATCTTGAAGAGTTCTATAAGCTCTGACCAACTATTACTGTCGTCTTTACAGCACACATACTCGTTGTCGACTCTATATTTCACGGGAAGAAAACCGTTGTTGACTTCCCACGCTACTCCATTTCTCTTCGCCTCCAAGAATATTTCTTGTGCAATATCTGGCGGCAGTAAGTCTTCAATTCTATTAATACACCACTTTTCCTTAGGCCTCAGCTTAATGAAAAACTTTTTCATAACTACAATAGGCCACTGAACAGGATGAGCGTAAATGCTAACATACGGGTTCTGCATTAAGGAAAGAGTTGCTTCCTGCCAGTCAGCGATAAGGTCCCCAAACTTGAATTTCCTGAGAAAAGTCTGGTATGAAGGATTGCCTTTAATATCTCCTACGCTTACTTTCCCCTTCATTTCGCGGGGAAGACAGCTCCCACCAGCTGGAATATGGTGCATTCCTACGAGAAGAAAATCAAGCATCTTGGCTTCCTCGGGCTTGATATCGAGTTCACCGTCCACGGTAAGAATACTAGCCTCTATTCCTAAAAGAACTTCGACTCCAGGAAACTTCTTTTCTACAGCCTCGATTTCCTTCCTTATTTTACTGCAGTAGTTTTCAATGCTTTTGTAGTGTAGAAGAGCACTTCCATAGTGTTCTACAATACCTACAAGCCTAACATTCCGCTCTAAAGCAACTTTTACTACATCTTCTACACTACAGCTTCTGTAAGGAGGAAAATCCTCATGCATATGAATATGAAGATCAGCTAAGTACTTCAGCTGCATTCAGAAGTATTTCGCGCAATCTTCTTTTATATTAATTTCGCGAAATCATTGACTTTAAACTACAGTAAGCTCTATTTTGCTAAATATCCTTAGGAAACCTGTGCTCTGCTTCTTAGAGCCCTGTTTAACAACTCGACCGAGAAGTACCTGCTTACTCCCTTGATTACACAGGCTTCTGTACACAAAAAAGAAAAGAATCCCTCTTGGAGCCTCTATAAAGTATTTAAACATCTTTTGTCTAGGAGTATTTAAGCTTAAGCCTCATTATCTAAGGAAAGTTATTTTAATGAATTCTGCGAGTCATATTTATGAGAGTAGAGTTCTGGTATCAGCTACCTGTTACAGCTAGCGTCGATTATATAATGAAGTGTGCTCTTAAAGCTGAGAAAATAGGTTTTGACGGAGTAACTCACGAAGATCACTTCTTGGTAGTTCGAGTAGGCAGTGGTTGTAGGCCTGAGTGCTGGACTATGTTGACTGCAGTAGCTATGAAAACTAATCTTAAGGTAGCTCCACTAGTAGTCTGTATTCCTTATAGACCTCCAACGTTACTAGCGAAAATAGTAACTACGCTAGATCAGCTAACAAAGGGCAGAGTAATGCTGATTTATGGTGCAGGGTGGTGGAGAGAAGAATTCGAGTCATTTGGCTATAAGTGGGAGCCCGATAAAATACGTGTTGAGAGAACATTTGAGGCGATAAAGCTCATTAAAAGACTCTGGACAGAGGAAAATGTTACATTTGAGGGAAAGTACTATTCTGTTAAAAACTGTACACTTGAGCCTAAGCCATACCAAAAGCCACACCCACCTATTTTATGCGGTGGGCAAGGTAAGCGTATGAGAAAATTTGCTGCACAGAATGTAGACGGCTGGGTTGGAGCAGTAAAGTTAGGTGGATTTAAAGAGTATTTAGAGAGGAAAAGATTTGTTGAAAAATACTGTAGGAAGAAGGACTTTATTTACGGCTATGCTGTTCGCTTTAATGGATACGAAGTTTCGCCAGAAGATTTGATCGAAGAATTCAAGCAGTATATCAAAATAGGTGTCACATGGATAAACATTCGAGTAGACCCTGATACAGAAAACTTAGAGCTTCTCGACAAAATAGCTGAAGTGATAAAATAC
>QMSB01000111.1 GCA_003650815.1 Thermoprotei archaeon
ATATAGGACTCACTGTATCTTTGGCTCTACTGCGTATATGAGGCTATACGGTGGCGGACAAGCTGGTGACTACAGATACGAGAAATCCCCTCTATGTAAAACGTGAAGGCGATGTGCTCGAGTACTGAAGGATATTTAAGAGCGTCGAGAAACCAGCTCCTATACTCTTCCTCACTATACTTTTTCTCTAGATAGTAGTCTAAGCCTTTCTCCCTGACTTTACCAGACGATACTTTAACTGCTAGAACCACTAGTTTTCTAGGATCATTAACTTCCTTGGAGTAACTCCAAGAAACTAGTCTCACTCTCACTTAAACCACGTTTCTGTTCCTCTCTCAAATATCCTATACTTAAAGCTAAGAAAACACGAAAATATACTACACTGTTACCTAAGTATTAGTCTGACAACACTAGCGAGATATTTCTGCGAAAACTACTTCCTCTCTTCTGAGAGACTTAGCTCTAGCTAAGTACACTGACTTGTCTTCCGTGTAGTCTACTGAAGCTATTCTCAGTAGTGCTCTTGTGTTGACGATAGGAATAAAGGTTGACTAGAGGCAGAGCTGTCTTCAGAACAATGGTCGTCTACCTATCGGCTCTACTAGTCTACCTCACAGTAGCTTCTTTAAACCATTACTCTTTCCTATTGCCTGAAATACTGGTAGCACTCGAGATACCTGTGGCTGCCCAAGTGTATCGGCAGCTATCAGAGACGCTACTAAATTAAAGCTAAGAAACAGGAAGACTCGAGAAAGCTGTTTAGGCTAGAGGACTCTTTACTACTCCAAGCTTTATCAGCAGATTCAGTATACTTAGCCCTAGTTTCTCCTTTAAGGCAGGAGGTGATGCAGAGACAAGTATGTCTCTTACCGCGATGTAGGGAAACTCTCCTATTATGCCTGCTTCAACTTTCTTTTCCTTAGATACAGCGTAAGTGTTTTTGAGGAGCTGAGGCATTGTTCCACTGAACATCAAGTTGCGGACAGGATACTTTACTTCTCCACCTTTAATGTACCAGCCGAAAGCCGGAACTGAAAACTTCCCGCTAGAGAAATCTGACATGTGGACTCCCATTACCTCTCTCACTAAGAATCCCTCCTTAACATCTGCTATTATTGAGTCTAGGGGCTCTTCTCTCTCCCCTCTCACCTCAAGGAAAAATGACCCTGGACTAGGAGGTCTTGAAATATAGTCTAAAGGCCCTTGCCCGCCTTTAACAGCATTGCCTGTAGGCTCTATTCTCCACTTACGGGCATAGTAGTAGTCTACTAGAAATGACTTGAGTTCTCCTTTCTCAATTACAGCTGTCCTTCTAGTTGGTACTCCTTCCCAGTCTCTCTCAGAAGCAAACGGGTTTTTCGGAGATCTGACATTATCGTATATTGACAGAATGTTACTAGCTACTTTTTCTCCTATACGGTCTCTAGTGAACGGTGTAGCGCCCCTATCTACAGAGTCTGCTAAAATCTCTTTCACGAAAATCCACATTAAATTAGAAACAGCAGTGGGCTCTAGTATAATAGTTGTTTTCCCTTCATACTTTATGGACTTAGAGCCCTTAGCTCTCTCTACTTCCTTAACTACTTCCCGCCCTAATTCCTCAGGTATTATTTCATCTAAGTTTGCTACAAATTTATAGGCGAAGCCCAGCGCAGGAGGTATTTCTCTAACATAACCTGCATAAAACATCGATCCAAAGCCGGCTACATCATCGTAGTGCTCTAGTCCTAGAGAATTAGCTATAATGCTGTTAAAGTACATTGAAGCAGTCATTCCAAAGAAAACAGTTATCTTCTTTTCATCTAAAACTCTCTTTACTCTGTCGTAGAACTCTATCATCTGGGCTGGAGTATAATCAATTATTCTCTCATCTATCTTCTTTTCGAGAGGCTCTGCTTTCATAGGCTCTGGGAGAGACTCAAAGTATTTGTCTTCTCCCTTCGCCTTGGCGGCTGAAATAGCTGACTTTATTGTCTGGTCTAAGGCATCTTCACTGAAATCTAGTGTATAGGAGAAGCCCCAGTTCTTATTAGCTACAGCTCTTACAGAAATACCGGAGATTACTTCTGCTGCTGTATTTACCTTATTCTTTTCTACGAGGAGAAACGTGACTTTTCCTCTAAGAGCACAGACTTCTATCTGCTCTGCTCCAAGCTTTTCTCCTTTTTCTAAAACATATTTAACGGCTTTCTCAAACTCCATATTTATCCCCCTACATGAAGCTTGCTTACGAGAAGCCATACGCCAGATACTCCTACAGGCATACCCTGTCCTGACTTACCGCAGAAGCCTACTGATGACTCAGGCTCATCGAATTCTTTTCCAACAGCCTCTATTTTAGTGAGTACTTGTAGAAAGTTTCCTGAAATAGATGTACTCGCCAGCCTCTCCTTTATCTCTCCTTTTTCAACGCGATATACCTCCTGTACTCCGAAAGTAAATGTGCCTCGAAGAGGCTCTACTTGTCCTCCTCTTCCTCCCTTGAGGAGTAGACCTGTGCCGAGAGCTTCGAGTAGCTCTTCGTTAGATAGCGCTTCTTTATCGCTGCTAGCCGATATGAAAGTATTTCTCATTCTGACTATAGGCGGATACGTGAAGTCTTGGGCTCTAGCGTTTCCAGTAGGCTTGAGTTTAAAGTACTTGGCGGTGGCTCTGTCAGTCATGTAGCTCACTAAGACTCCTCTCTTAATGATGTATGTTTTCTCAGTCGGCACTCCCTCGTCGTCGTAGGGTATCCAGCCGAAGCCCTTTACTCCATTGAGCTCGAATTTTCCGTCGTCTATTAAGTCGACTATAGGGCTGGCTACTCTTTTCCCTAGTTTTCCTGCTAGGAGAGATCCTGTTTGAGCAGAGTCTGCTTCAGACGCGTGACCTACTGCTTCATGTGCGAAAAGATGGTTCATTTCACCGTCTAGCAGTACTCTGTAGACTCCGGGCTTTACTGGCTTGGCTCTTAGCCCCTCTACAGCTCTCTTCTTAGCTAGCTTACCTATTTTGCTGAGCTTTTCGCCGAATACTACTTCTAGTCCTCCTATACCTCCTAGCCTAGCTCTAGACTCATTTATTTTACCCGCTTCTCTAGCTGTAGCTCTATGGCTTAGGTAGATATAAGGCATTACCATGTGGATTCTAGTACCCTCGCTTGTGATGATCCACTTATCTACAGTCAGCTCCTCATAGAAAGTCTCCGCAGTCTTTACGGGGTCTTCTAGTATCTTCTTGTTCTCCTCTAAGAGAACAGAGACTTTCTCCTCGGGACTCATTTCATCAAATTTTCTTTTCTGCTCTACGATTACTTCATCTTCCACAGGCTTTATTTCAGCTAGCTCTACTTTCTGCATCCAAGGCTTCTCAACAGGCTTGAAGACCACCGACTCTCCTCTCAACACTCCCTCAGAGGAATACGACATGAAGTACATTGATCCTCTGTAAAGTACACGTACTCCTACTCCTCTGAGAATACCGCTACTCAAGCTCTTGACTGTTCCGTCCACTATTTTCGTCGAGAAACTTTTCCTCAGTTCTGCTCTACACTCAACGTAGCTAGCTCCTCTATCAAGCCACTCTCTTATAGTCTTCTCGCAAAAGTCTAGTATTTCTTTCACATTAAACTATCAGCACACTAGAAATATAAAGTATGCTCAAAGAGGCGAGAAGTAGGGAAAAGTAAGGCTTTGATTATTTATTTTGCTCCTGGCTCGATTCTCTCCCTCAGATAATTTATATACTTGAAGAGAGAAAAATAAGTGCTGTTTCGATCCTTTAAAAGAATTCAATAAAGTTAGACTATATGTTGATAAAGAAGAAGCATACGCTAATGCTGACGAGGAAAACATGTGTAAGGCATTTTAAAGAATAGGAATAGTAGACGCTGATGTTCTATGCTGTGCTTTACTAAATTTACTGGATAATTAGTATTGTTTCTTTTAGTTTTGTTTCAGTGAAGTGTGCTGGGTAGATTATGCAGTACTTTGTGTCAGCTGGTATTTCTATTGCCTTTTCGTCAGTGAGATATATTTTATGTGTCTTTAAGTCTTTTTTACTATATATTATTATTTTGAAGGGTATTTTAGGTACTTTTATACCGTTGACATGTGTTTCGCTAGGTACTTTTAGTCCGTTTTGGTAGACTTCTACTTCTGCTACGCAGTCTTCTCTGTAGTTTAGCTGAATATAGATGTCTAGTCCCTTAACGCTACTAGTGTCTAGTAGATTTAGGTTAGATGACGGAGTAATGTCCCATTCTATTGTGCCAGCGTAGTTGTCTGTGAATAGGTCTCCTCCATACTTCCGTATAGCGAAGTTTACTGGCCTGACTGTGTATGTGTCGAAGCCGCTTATCTTTAGCCCACCCTTGAAGTTTACTGGCTCGCTGCTCTTGAATCGTGCTTTAAGAACTACGCTATAGTCTTTGGTTTCTTCCATCCAGAAGAAACTGCCTCTACTATAGTTGCTTAAGTCTGGGGGCTTCATGGTTTTAATGGGCTTTGTTTTAGTGAAGACTACTTCTGTTTCCCTTATATCGCCGGGCCTCAGTACTAGTTTCCCTGATTTTACTTCTGCTCTCAGGTCTCGGAGCCCCGTGTAGTAGATCCATATTGGACTAGACCAGGCTCTGCCTCCTGTGCGCTCGAGTACTCTCACGTAGTAGTAGTTGAGTCTTCTCAAGGGCTTTTCTTCATCAATGTACTTAAATGATATAGTTTTTCTAGGCCCGTACTCGCGGTAAATCACTTTACCGTTGCGTAGTAACTCTACTTTATCTAAAGGCTCCTTGCTTTCTACTCGAACAATTATTTCGGGCTTGTAGTCTACGTCATCGACTTTTATTTCAGAGCCCATTAAGTACTCATCAATACTGAACTCTAGTCTGAGCCTCGTTCCTAGAACAGCGTAGGCTCTCCTCTCATATAGCGCCCTGAAGATATCTTCTCTAGTATTGTGTTTAGCGTATACTGCAGCTAATCCCGGGCCAAACGGGTTGTATAGAAAGTATTCTACGAAGCCTGTTGTGAGAGAGTTTAAGTACTTCATTTTGGGAGGCCTGTTTTTTATGATAACTGGTCTAAAGGCTGAGCCAGGGTAGCAGTCGTGTGTGTCTCCTCCTCCTATAATGCCTAGTCTGTATCCTCTTTCAAGTGCATCTACTACGAAGAAGCGGGGCAAGTTGTCTGAAGACATGCAGTGCACAGGGTTTCCGTAGTACTCGAATACACCCCATATTGAGGCTATTTCGACTAGTCGATCGAACTCAGGGTCGTAGTAGCTCCAGTCTACTGGAAACTGTGTTATAGACGGGTGGTGAGGTATTGTAATCGCCTTAGCTCTAGTTTTCCTCAGAAAGCTCCATAGGTCAGCTGGACTGTAGCCTCTAATACTTGAAGGATATTTGCCGTAATCAACGCACCTGAATATAGGCTTGTCGTCTGTAAGGAAATACACGTTTCTATGTCCATACGCCATAGAGGTCCACTCATATGCACTGAAAGTAGTGAATTTTCCAGGGAAATACCACTCTGAAGCCTTTTTCCTAATGAAAGCCCACATTTCATCAGGCATTGAGAAGTCGTGGTCTGTTACCGCGGCAAAGTCTAGTTTAGCTTTATTTTTAGCGTAGTCGTAGAGCAGATCCACTGATTCATACATGTCTCCTGCTTTAACATAGTCTTTTAGTACACTGCTGTGAAAGTAGAAGTCTTTCTTCAAGAGATCTCTACCTACACAGACTCCACACAGCGATAAATTAGAGTGACAGTGAATATCTCCGAAAAACAGCTTAAAATCAGAGTATTTCACAGAGCAGTCTACATTAAAGAAAATATAATACTTCTGCTAAGAGACCAGGTATAGTAAGGTTTATGAAGTCCTATTGTGTAAATAGCTAACTCTTTTGCATCATTCAGTCTACTTAAAATCTATTACATTAATGAGTTTTAGATTTTATCTTTAAATGTGGGAATTAGAGAGCAAATATCTTACAATTATTA
>QMSB01000112.1 GCA_003650815.1 Thermoprotei archaeon
ATATTTAAGTATACATTATATTCGTGATGAGCGAGCCTAGAGGAAGCCTCCTTCTAGGAGTAGTAGTAGGCTTCTTCCTTCACCTAATATTGGGTGGAAGTATACCTATTGTAGGAGACCTCATAGCGGGGATAGTAGCAGGGTACTTAGCTGCAGGGTCTCTTGGTAAAGGAGCTTTAGCAGGGTTTCTATCAGGGATTATAGGTGGAATAATCTTAGCTATCATAATTGCTATAGCTCCCTTCCTCCTTACTACAATCTTCCCGTTTCTAGCTCCTTACCTAAAGTACATAGGAATTATTGGAGCACTGGGAGCATTACTAGCAGTACTTTTCTCACTAAAGGGGGCTATCATAGGCTGTATTGGAGGAGTAATAGGAGCGCTTATAAAGACTAAAATAAGTTAACTTAAGCCTCTATTTTTTCACTAATCTTTATTTTAGGAGCAACTCCTATGAGCCTTAGTACTCTATCTAAGTACTCCTTTTCCCCTATTTCTCCCTTTACAAGCATTTCTGTTAACTTATCGAAGTCTTCTTTCGCTTCTTCTGGTAGAGGTGGTAGCGGGATTTCTCCCCTAGTTATTAGTGAAACTATTTCCTGTGCCACGGGGTCTCTTTTATCATAGTATACTTCATTTGTCTTTAAGTTTACTAGTATTATGTGAACTCCAGGGACACCATATGTCTCTACTTCCTCTATACTTTTCTGATCCCAGCCAGTGGGCGAAGCCAATATGAGTACATGTTCCTTATCTTCCCTAATTTTTCCTTCAATTGCTCTAAGTGCTTCAGCTTTAGCTAAAGGCTTATGGTCTACACTATTGTAGTAGAGTTTCCTAAGCCTTGAGTAGACTAAAACATATACTATAAACTCTCTTTTTCTGAATAATCCTCCTGAAGAATACTTGAACTCTAATAGCATGTTTCTAGGGAGCCTCCTAAGCTTATTTTCGTCTAAAGGCTCTCTCTTCTCCTTACACTCTCTTTCAATAAGCTCTATTTCTTCTCTTGAAAGATCATGTTCTCTTATATCTAAGCCTACTTTCTCGCCTATTCTCGGCCTCCAGTACCTGAATATGCGCTCAGCTCTCTCAGAGAACTCTAGCTGTAGTGTTCGAGCTAAGTCTACGTCTGTAGCAGAAATTATTTCCTCTAAGCTAGCTGGTCTAATAATTACGTAGCTTCCATGGTCTTCTTGAACAGTTGCGATAGGGTCTTCGAAAAGCACTGTTACTTCTTCTCCGCCGCTCTTTACTTTTCTCCAGGGAATATTACTTTTAATGAAGACTGGTTTCGGGTACTTCCTTACTTCAGGGAATTTTCTTCCAATAATGTATTTCCCTATAAGGTAGCCTATTCCCGCTGAAAATGCGCTCTTAAAGAAGACTTCTACTAGAGACTCTGCTGAAACTTCCTCTACTTCTTCAGGTGGAGGTGGTGGAAGCTCCTTAACTTTAATAACTTCTCCTGGAACAACTTTTTCCCACTCTCTGCCTCTAGGATCTCTGTAAACTACTCTTGTTGAAGGGAGGCTGTGAGTACCTTTAGGTAAGTGTATTTTATATCTGAGAGTCTTAGACTCTCCTGGCTTTAGTTGTCCACGCCACTTATACTCACCACTAACTCTAAGGTGTTCAACTGGCTCAGCTACGCTTACTTTAAGTGGGACAGTACCTGTATTAGTTATAGTAACGCTTACTTCTACAGCCTCTCCTTCAACGATTTCTTTAGAGCTAATAAACCTCTTGACCTCTAGGCTAGGCTTATATGGCTTAACTACTATTCTAAAAACTCTACTATTTTTTACCAATTTTCTGCCGTCAGCGAATACTGCTTCAACAGTTATGGGTCCTATAAAGTATTCTCCACTCTCTTTAACTAGTACTAGTACTTCACCTCTACGAGATTCTCCAGGGTTTAAGTATAGTGTAAAGCTATTAGCTCCAAGAAACTCTACATCTCTTCCCCTACAAGTTACTCTTACTTTAGCTCCATATACATAAGGATTAGTTATAATATAGGATATTTTTACTACTTCGTTTTCATAGACTTCTTCTTTATCTACTTCAGCTCTAATATCTATCCTCGGGGGAACAGTAGGTACTCCCTCTAATGCTTCTTTAAGCCTAATTATCCTACTATTTATTATAGATAGTATTTCTTGACGGTGATGCGAGTAGAGTCTAGCTGAAGATACTTCAAACTTCATTCTCTCTAGTTCTCTTAAACATTCTTTAAGGAAAGCTCGATCATAATCATCTATTAGTTTTTGTGAATTAGAGTAGTAGTCTATAAAAGCTGTTTTCCTAAGTCTGTCAATAAATTTCGCATAAACTACTATTGGAGAAGACTCAGCCATTCAGCTCACCTAAGTAATCTTACTTAACTTAAGCTCTATTTCAATTAACCTATCCTTATATATTTTAATTAATGTCGTGTAAAGAGAACTAGAGATCCTTCTCTCCATAAATGCTTTAGAAAGCTCTCTTATACGTTTTAAACAAAGCATTCTCTCTCTAGTCAAATCTAAATATACTTTGGTTTTACTAGCAATTACATCTAATTCAGCTTCATTTAGCTTAACGTTATATTTACTAGCAATTTCTTTAAGCTTACTCTTTATTTCATCAACAGATACTTCACTTAAAACTTCCTCTGATTTATCAAGTGGAAAGTATATTATTCGAGGAGGGACTTCAACCTCTACTTTAGCTGTCTTCTTCCCTAAAATAGCTCCAAGCACAAATGGTGCTAAGACAGTCCACTTACTAATACAGTTCAATGCTCACACACCTCTCTAATAAATATAGAGCAGTATTAGATAAAAACATCGCTGTTTAAGCGAGTTAAGTATGTGAAGAAAACTGAAGAAATTTAACCTAAGCCTCTCCTCCTCTTAACCTCCTGTATTATCGCCTTAAGCTCACGGTACTTAGTTTCAGTAATCCTTCCCTGAGACCTTAACTGCTCTAAGTCTCTTTCAAGCTGAAGTATCTCCTCATTACTCATAGAACTCTGCCTCTTCTTAAACATCTCGATAGTCACAAGACCTCCCACGACAGCTGCCAGGAGGCCAGCTGTAGTCAATAGCTCCTTATCTACAGCTATAGTCTTCTTAGGCTTCTTTTTAGTAGCTAAGTCACTAACCATTAAATACAAGCCTACAAAAATTAAGATAAGTCCTAATACGGGGAGTGCTCCTGTTAGGCCGGCGATTATCCATTGGTAGACGCCGGCGCTTAAACCTATAATAAATAGTATACCTCCTAATAAAAACTTAAATCTCATTATTTTCACCAAGTACTTATGGTCTTTGAGCCTGCTGTAGTATTCTCAGTTTTCTTTCATGAAGCTCTCTCAGCCTCTGTTCTACTTGGTAAAGCCTCTCCTTAATCTTCTGTATTTTCTCCTCCTCAAATTCTGTGTAGAGCATTGCTTGGAGCTTGGCTCTAGCTTCCTCGAGAGCCTTTATTTCAGCATCAATACTACTCGTATCTGGTGTAGGCATAATAGTAGGTCTAGGAGGCTGCTGAGTAGTTACAGGAGTTATAGGAGTAGTGGTTATGGGAGCTGGCTGAGGTGCTGGCTGCTGCACAGACATCTGTTTAAGTACAAGCGCTATTCTTCTCGCAAGTTCTTCTTCAGTAGTAGGTGTAGGCTGTGGCTGTAGTTGCGCGCTCTGCATAGCTCTATTCACCTCCTCTCTTACTAATCTGATAAGATCTTCTTCACTAACAGCCCTCCCTCTCGTCCTCTGAGCTATAGCATTAGCTATTGCAGGGTAAAGGGTTTGAGAAATTAGTGCGTAGTATAGTCCTCGAGCAGTCTCTGTGCCGAGAACTTTTATGATTTCTTTAGCAACTTTATCCCAAGGTATTTTTTCTTCACTCATGCCTATCGATTATTAAATAGTGTCTGAAAGCTAATAAACTTTACTGAACACTCATAATGTTCCTCTCCTGGACATCGGATTCATTACTATTTCTCTCCTCTAGGAAGATCTCTGAGAAAGACTAATTAATATTAGAGCTGTATTTTAACTATATGAGTAGTGTAGAAAAAGTATTGCTTAAAGTAGCTGAAGCAAGGCCGTGGGATGTAGGGAAAAATATTGTTAGACTAGACGGCTACGCTATGGCTAGACTAGGTCTTACAGTAGCTGACGTAGTTGAGGTGAAGGGGAAGAAAACTGTTGTCGCTACAGTTGCCTCACCTTATCCTGAGGACCTAGGACAAAATACTATTAGAATGGACGCATTGCTCAGGAAAGCGGCTGAAGTTAAGTTAGGGGATTTAGTTAGCGTTAAGAAGACTAGAGTTAATTTAGCTCAGAGAGTAATTTTAGCTCCTCTTGAAAGAGAGTTAAGGGTTTCTCCCCAGCTAATAGAATATGTTAAAAAGTACTTGTACGCGACTCCTCTCTGTAGAGGAAGTATTGTCGAAGTACCTCTTATGAGAACATCACTTAAATTTATTGTAGTAGCTACTTCGCCCGCGGGAGCTGTACAAGTAGATGAAACATCTGATCTTAGTATTCGGCCTAAGCCAGAGTACCCTGAGTTAGCGATACCTAAGGTTACTTACGAAGATATAGGTGGACTAGAGGAAGCGAAGCGTAAAGTGAGGGAAATGGTTGAACTGCCCTTAAAGTACCCTGAGATATTTGAGCGCCTCGGAGTAGAGCCTCCTAAAGGAGTACTCTTCTATGGTCCACCTGGAACAGGTAAGACTCTACTCGCCAAGGCTCTAGCCAATGAGACTGGAGCATACTTTATAGCAATAAATGGGCCGGAGATAATCAGCAAGTACTATGGTGAGAGCGAAGCTAAACTTAGAGAAATATTCGAGCAAGCAAAGAAGAATGCTCCAGCCATAATATTCATTGATGAAATAGACGCTATTGCCCCTAAGAGAGAAGAGGTAGGTGAAGTAGAGAGGAGAATAGTAGCTCAGCTCCTAACACTAATGGATGGTCTCGAAGAGAGAGGACAAGTAGTAGTAATAGCTGCTACTAATAGGATAAACGACGTAGATCCTGCTCTAAGGAGACCTGGAAGATTCGACCGTGAAATATACTTCCCTGTGCCAGACAAGAAGGCTAGGAAAGAGATATTAATGATCCATACACGGAACATGCCTCTAGCAGACGACGTCAACTTAGATGAAATCGCTGATATGACTCACGGCTACACTGGCGCCGACTTAGCAGCTCTCTGTAGAGAAGCAGCCATGATAGCTTTGAGAAGAATTATACCGAGAATAGACTTCAGTAAAAGAGAACTCTCGCCAGAGATTCTAAGCGAAGTAAAGGTCACTAGAAGTGACTTCATTAAAGCTCTCGGAGAAGTACAGCCAACAGCCCTCAGAGAAGTCTACGTGGAGATACCTGAAGTCAGGTGGGAGGATATTGGTGGACTAGAGAAAGTCAAGCAGATGGTGAGAGAAGCAGTAGAGTGGCCTATAAAGCACCCAGAGTTCTTCAAAGAAATGGGTATAGATCCCCCTAAAGGAGTTCTCCTCTACGGTCCTCCAGGCTGTGGAAAAACACTCTTAGCTAAAGCAGCTGCAACTGAAAGTGGAGCTAACTTTATTTCAATAAAGGGTCCTGAGATTCTGAGCAAGTGGGTTGGTGAAAGCGAGAAAGCTGTAAGAGAGATCTTCGCTAGAGCTAAGCAGGTAGCCCCATGTATAGTATTCTTTGATGAAATAGACTCTATAGCTCCCCGTAGAGGCACTAGGACAGACTCAGGTGTAACAGATAGAATAGTAAACCAGCTTCTCACAGAAATGGACGGCATAGAGAAGCTAGAGGGAATAGTGGTCCTAGCGGCGACAAATAGACCAGATATCGTAGACCCAGCGCTACTTAGGCCGGGTAGGTTTGATAGAATAATCTATGTTCCCCAACCAGACTACGCAGCTAGACTAGAAATACTTAAAATACATACTAGGAAAATGCCTCTAGAC
>QMSB01000113.1 GCA_003650815.1 Thermoprotei archaeon
AGGGTCTAGTGGAAGCGTTGTAGTTAAAGTAAAGCTCGTTAAAGGAACGCCCGAAGAAGTAGTGCTGAGTCTAGAAGGCTTACCTTCTGGAGCTAGCTACTCCTTTAGCCCTAGTAAAGTGAAACCTACAGGCTCCTCTGTGCTAACTATTAATGCGGGCTCCGCTAAAGGACAGTATACCGTTATCATAAGGGCTACGAGCAAGTCAGGAGTCACTAAGACTGCTACTCTAACTATAAAGTTTAAGGAAAAGAAGTGTATTATTGCTACCGTCACTTATGGTAGCGAGGTAGCCGACGAAGTACAGCTACTAAGAAACTTCAGAGACAATATCGTGTTGTCGACTTATGCTGGTAGGAGATTCTATGTAGCTTTCAATGCGTTTTACTATAGTTGGAGCCCCTACGTAGCTCAGTGGATTTTAGCGAACCCATGGAGCAAGCCCGTGTTTAAGGCTGCAATCTACCCACTTATAGGAATCCTCCTGCTTTCAACATCTATGGCTGAGCCCCTTACAGCGCTGAGTCCCGAGCTAGCAGTATATCTTGCTGGAACACTGATCTCCTACTTGATAGGCTTAGTTTACTTCTCCCCAGTAACAGTCTTAGTGTCACTGAAGAAAAAATGGTTTAAAGTATCTGTGCTCAAGAAAATAGGCTTAGTGCCAGTCACCTGCCTACTGCTCTGCCTAATTTCACAGGTAGCCGCTGTAGACACCGCTTTAACAGTATTCACCTCTATGTATGTCTTGTCACTAGTAGCTCTAGCAGCCTATTCTACCCCAATAGCTCTTAGAAAACTGTTTTTAAAGTAGTTTTTTACCTCTCTGATAGGTTTTTCAGCTAGCAGACTTATTTTTACTGTGGACTGGCTACTAAATACTTGGGTTAAAGCACCCTACTTGAAGAACACAAACATAGTCGTAGCGTCGGCTTGCCTCACTAAAGTAAATCCCGGGATACTGGAAGAGTTTTCGAAGAACAAAGTAGTGCTACTAGCCTGCCCTGAGCAGGAGGGATTTGCCCACTGCAGCAAGATAGCGGCGATAATTAGGTGCTCGTGTCCTAGAAGCATTACTGTAGTGACCATGGAGGGAAGTCCTCACTGCTATACACTACATGCTATTGTCAGTGAAGCAGTTTTCCTGACTGGAAGCAACATTAAGAGGAAGCACTTTGTTGTAGTCAACGGGCTTACTTTGAAGGAGATATCGGTGGAAGCTGTTAGGCTCGCTAGGTACTTGCATTTAGTAGATGAGCTTCTGAAGACTCATCCAGAGGTTTTAAAGGAGTTGAAGAAACTTAGTTTAGAGCAGAAGTTGAGCAAATAGTATTGAAGGATATATGAAAGCAATTAATATTAGTGAAAACTTGGTACTGTCTGTTGTCTTAGTTCATTTAATTAGTGTCTATAGTCTCGTATATTATTGTCTTACAGAAGCAGTACTTGTAGCTGTAAGCAAGTATTTGCTTTAGTAGGCTTAAAGTATAAATCTTAGAAGTGATTATAGGTCTTAGATGGAGAAAATAGGCTTATGGTTTGTTAGACCAGACTCCTATACTGTATGGAGTTATGAGGAGGTCTGTGAAAGACTGTCTTGGTATAAGAGTGTTATGGAAGATAAAAAGCCAGCTAAGTTCATTATCTGCAAGCACGTTGATGCTGATGAAAAAAACTTATCTTCAATGACTCTGAGTGAGCTTTGGAGAAAACACGATGAGTTGAGTAAAGCATTTGATGAGCTATGGCATGCTGTTAAAGAAGAAGACTTAGACTTAACGAAACTCAAGAAACCTGAAGTAAGTTTTCTTCACGTTAAAGTAGCTATAGTTTATAAGTTGCTAGAGAACTGTTGTTTCTGTGAACATAGGTGTGGAGTAAATAGAGCTAAGGGACAGAGAGGATTTTGTCGCTTAGGTAAGACAGCATATGTGCACTCCTGGTTCCATCATCTTGGAGAAGAAGCACCCCTTGTCCCGAGCGGCACTATTTTCTACGGCTCATGTAACTTTAGATGTGCTTTCTGCCAGAACTGGGATATATCGCAGGAAAATCCTTTTGCTGGAGAAGAAGTAGATGCTCGTAGACTAGCCCGCATACAAGAGAAGCTCAGAAGAACAGGTGCTAGAAACATAAACCACGTGGGAGGCGAACCTACACCAAACCTGCACATAATACTCGAGTCGCTTCTCTATCTAGACATAAATGTGCCTCAGCTCTGGAACAGCAACTTCTACTGCAGCACTGAGACAATGAAACTTCTCAGAGAAATCATAGATATCTGGCTCCCAGACTTCAAATACGGTAACGATAAGTGCGCAGAAAGGCTATCTGGAATAAAGAATTACTGGGAGGTAGTTACACGTAACCATAAGCTTGCATATGAGTGTGGAGACATGATAATAAGACACCTAGTTATGCCCAATCACTTAGACTGCTGTACTGAGCCAATACTCAAGTGGATCTCCTCCAATACTCCTAGAGCACTAGTAAACATTATGGAGCAGTATAGACCAGAGTATCTTGTAGCTAGACACCCCGAGAAATTCCCAGAGATCTATAGAAGACCTTACGCTGAGGAAATGAAGAGAGCTTATAGTCTGGCAGAAAAACTAGGAATAGTATACGAGCCTGTCTCGTGAGGGATAGGCTTGAAGGCACGCGCGTACTGTAGTTCAGCTAACCTCGGCTCAGGGTTCGACTTAGTAGCAGTAGCTCTCAACACTTTCTACGATGAAGTAGCAGTAGTAGACTATAAGTCTTCAGATAAGCCTGAGGTAGAAATAGTTGACATAAAGGGGCCCTATGGAGAAGAAGTGCCTAGAGAACTCAATACAGCTAAGCAGGCAGTCGAGTACATGCTCAGGGACAAAAAACTATCTTACAAAGTCTGCCTCGAGCTCTGGAAAGGAATTCCCGTAGAGAAGGGTCTCGGAAGTAGCGCGGCATCGGCTGTTGCGGCAGTTCTCGCTGTATCGAAAGTCCTTGGAGTAGAGCTCTCTAGAGAAGAAGCTATAAGCTATGCGGGTGAAGGTGAGGTAGTATCAGCGGGGACAAGACACTACGATAGTGTTGCTGCAAGCTACTTAGGGCACGTAGTAGTTCTTTATAACCTAAATCCCCTTAAAGTACTTCATATAAAGCCTCCAGTAGATCCTCTTTTCCTAATAGTACTGCCTCAAGTTAAGGCTCCGCTCAGGAAGACAAGTATTGTTAGAAGCATAATACCTAGGAAAGTACCGCTAGAAATACATGTTAGGAACTCTGCTAGACTAGCGGCCCTCATCTACGGGCTCACTACAGGAAACCTATCTGTTCTAGGTGAGGGAATGTTCGATGAAATAGTAGAACCTGCTAGAGAAGTCTACGTACCCCTTTACCGTAGAGTAAAGAGAACTGCTTTAACGGCTGGAGCAAAAGGAGTGGCTATAAGTGGAGCAGGACCCTCATTAATAGTACTAGTTAATGAGGAAAAAGCTGTAGATGTAGAGAAAGCAATAAGAGAAGTTTACGAAGATGAAGGAATAGCTGTTGAAATAAAGCAGGCGCGCCTAGCGCCACCAGCCTACATAGTCGATTAACACTTTCCTAATACTGTTGCCTTCATCATTTTATCTTCGCCGAGAACTAGAAGTCTGTAAAATAAGTACACTAGTTTACTAGAGCAGACTTCCCCACCTTACATGATAGAGTATAGGAAAAGAAATATATTGTTCTGAGACACTTATTCTATAGATTTGCTAGAGAGAATAAATAGAGTAGTGGTAATATGGTGTTTGAGAAAAACTTAAACAAGTACATGATTACATCCATGTTTTTATTCATTTTCTTTGCTGTTACACACCATACATTGGTATTATCCGAGAAAACTCCACAGAGCTATTTATTTGGCTACGTAATTTACAGGCTACCTGCACTAAATACCGAGAAGCCGTGTCCACATCTTCTCAAAGTCCCTGCAACTAGTCGTGTTAACAGAAATTATCGTGTAATTAGCTTTTATATGCTCAGTGGAGAGAAAAAGAGAATAGTATGTAGAGATGCTTTTGTTAGAATAGATTTTTCTGAAGATAGAGGTAGATATATACTGGCTAGTATTAAGTTAATAGTTATTAGCTTAGATAATGAGTCTAAAATAGTACTAGCCAATAGTGTTCTCATTGATAAGAAGACTAGAGAAGTGTTTTTACTTAATGGTACGAGACTCGGGGTTACTGCAGTTTGGCTTCCTTTAAGCTGGCTTAAACACGATAAATCTATGCGTGTAAGCGAGACTCTTGGAATGAAGTCAATAAAGTATAGTCCTCAGGGAGAATACTTAGTTCACTTTAAGTGGCTTGGCTGGAGAGAAGCTTACGTTATTTCAGCCAGTATGAGCGATAGAGAGGCTGCTATAATTATTACTAGAGACGATATTTTAAGGGAAAGGGAGACAGAGTATTGGAAGGTACTTAAGATTTATAGTAAGTATTCTGAAGATTTAAAGAGAAATGCTACTTTTGCCTTAGTTTTGTGGAAAACTGATAATACAACTGAAGAAATATTGTTGGAAGGTTACTTCAGAGAGACAAGACTAAAGAAAGGATATTATCTCACAGGAGTAGGGGCCTATGACGCTAAAACAGGCTTAGCCAGCCGCCTACCAGTAATAGATCCTTTGTGGGTAGCGTTAGGAGTAAAAATAAACTTTGAAGACTTCTATCTCTATAAATATGAGAAAAATGTTTTTGAAAGAAAATTTTCTGAACAATATATTCTTGAAGGACTTACAGAATCACCTTAGACTCCTCAAAATTTTATATATTTTTAAAATAGCACAGATAGATACTTAAGACTTTTGTAGAAGATCTGTTCTTCAAAGGATTTCGAAGCACTCACAGCAAGAAATGCTAAACTTGATACTTGATAGGCTACTCTAAAGTAAATATTGATAAATAGTTTATATCTATTTCAATACATAATGCCTACGTTTCTTGATAAATGTGCACTAAGAATATTGTTGAGTAATACTTTGATGTATCTGATTATTGTTTTCTGTTTAGCTAGTGTTTTATTTACTTGTAGAGTATGTTTAAATAGTGAGGACAAAAACTGCTTTACTTATAGGATATGATGTTGAGACACCATATAGATCAGATGTGACTGTGAAGTTTCTTGAGCTTGCACCGAAGATTCATGAAGAGTACGG
The DNA here is from genome assembly GCA_003650815.1 of Thermoprotei archaeon. Taxonomy (GTDB): domain Archaea; phylum Thermoproteota; class Thermoprotei; order Thermofilales; family B15-G2; genus B15-G2. The sequence goes on from QMSB01000113.1 coordinate 5,189, forward strand.
TGTTCCATGTACTTTCTTTGTGCTGGGCAAGGCTCTATTATATCATTTAGATGAGTTTAAAAGAGTCAAAGAGAAGTACTCTTATTTAATAGATTTCCAGCAACACACTTTTTCTCATATACTGTTTAAAACACTTGTAATAGAGTATAGAAACTATAAGTTAATTAAAGGAGCTCATCCTAAGGAAATAGAAACTGAGGTACGAATTACTTCAGAGCTCCTTAAAGCTCTGCTGGGAGTCAAGTGTATTGGTTTGACTACTCCCTGGGGCTATCACCGTGGGCTACTTGATAGACCAGATTTACTTGAAATTCTTTGGCGAAACGGGATAAGGTTTACGAGGAGCTGGGGGCGAGATGAGCGAGACTCTCTTCCGCTGAGTCTAGATGTTCAGCCCTTCTGGTACGATGAACTTGTAAGCGGTTATCCACCTATACTTGAATGCCCTATTCAGGGCTGGCACGATAACGCGCTTAAAGAGCGCCTTAAGTCTAGGGAAGAGTACTTAGACTACGTTAAGAAGACAATAGACTATACTGCAGAAAAGAATCTAGTCTGGTGTTATGTTCAGCACGATCATTCGAGCTTCTGGAACGATCCTGAAATGAAAATAGTTGAGGAGATGATAGAGTACGCCTTAGATAAAGGAGTACAAATAATGTCATATAAAGAATTTTACCTCAAGAAAGCTGAGGAAAGAGGCCTTAAAATAGACGAGTAAACCGCTTTTATCTATATTGACT
>QMSB01000114.1 GCA_003650815.1 Thermoprotei archaeon
CTATTAGAATTAAACAGGTTCTCCCAGCATAACGTTATATTATATTGTATTGCTAAATTATGTCCCTCTGTTAACTTTTTCTTAACTTGCTCAGAGAAAGCTGCTTTAGGAGGTCTTAGCACTAGTAGCTTACAATTAAGCTCATCTGCTAGCATAAGCGCTTTCTCTAATGTTTCTAAGAATTCCTCTTTCACAGGATTAGGAGTAGATGTTGATACAGCAACCACCCTAGTGTCTCTTTTTTCTTTAAGAGGATCCACTATGTCACTGAAACAAGCATCTCTCAATATTTTAAAGCTAGCAAATCTGAGTTCTAGAGGGTTTCTAATGAAGTATATACTATCCTCTATTTCACTCGGGTCTTTTCTAAGCATTAACTCGTGTGCGAAGAGCATTTTCATGAAGAATACTATTAAAGGTGGAATTAAGTTTTTCTTAGACTCAGTATTTCAGTTAAATAATATAAATACGATACTTAGTGAGTACGCCCTATAGTGATCTAATCCTTTAAAGCCAAATTTATCAGCCTCCCTGCTACTTATAGAAGTGGGTAACTATTTTGAGCCTGGGGCTTCCGATACCACGACTCTCAGAACTATTGAGAAGAGAACCAGTAGACGTGAGTAGGCTTGTTGTTAAAGCTCTGCGCGAGAGGGGAGTTAGGGAGATCTTAGAGCATGTACAGAAGCATCTAAAGGGGCTAAATGGAGTAGTACTAGATGTACTAAGCGGGCTCTCGGTAGGCAGACATGTATGGATTGTTGGTCCAGTAGGGTGTGGAAAAACTACTCTGGCGGAAACTATAGCAGAGGTCTTGAATCTAGGAGAGCCCCCATATATAGAGGTCGCATGTCACAGCCACATGACGGCTACTGAACTCACCGGAGACATAGATATAGCAGTAGCTCTACAGGCAGGCCTCGACCACCCACTGGCATACATACCCGGGCCCTTAGTACTAGCTCATGGAAGAATACTGATCTTAGACGAGATAAATAGGCTATCTCCCTATAGCCAAGCAGCCTTACTTCAGGCTCTACAAGAGCACTACGTGTTAATAAGAGGTCTTAGAGTCAGAAGCGATTTCCTCATGATAGCTACAGGAAACCCTGCAGAATACAGTGGGACATATGATATGAGTGAAGCTCTTGCGGATCGAATGAAGCAGGTAGAGATAACGCTTCCTTCAAAAGATATCTTAAAGGAAATACTTCTATGGAAAGCGAGAATGTACACTCAAGAACTAGAGGCAGAAATAAGCGAAGAACTCGCAGAAGTGTTAGCGACTATGGCTCTCCTAATAAGAAGGGATAAAGCCTCGGAGACAGAACCAAGCGTGAGGTCATGTATATACGCTTTAGCTTCAACTGTGAGTAGAGCATGGCTTCAGAAAAAGGAGCCGACAATAGAGGATTTAAGGAGAGAAGTGCTCCAAAACCTAATTTCACTTATTCAGGGAGACTTTTCCTCAGAAGAAGAGAAGTTAAGGTATTTAGATAAGAAGTTTAGAGAGGCTCTTCTGTTAGTGAGAGGGAGAGAACATTGATTGCCGAATTAGCCGAAATAGTAGCCGAGGTCTACGAGTACTTAAAAAATTGTGATGAAGTAGCTTTTCCAGGGTCCATTAGAAGCTACATTACTGCTATTAAAGACGCTTACATGAGGCTTCTTCTAGAGCCGTGTTTAACGCCAGAAAAAGTACCGAAAATAGTGTCTAGAATAATATACCAGAATATTTCACCGAGCTTAGTCCTCAAAAAGAACATAGACTTAGTAGTCGAAATAGAGCACGCAGTATGTAGAGCCGTGCAGAAGCTAGAGCAGAAAAAGTGCTTAAAAGAGAGGACAAAGACTGAAACTAAAGAAAAATCACATGAAATAGAAAATATTCCATGGGAAGATAGAGCAAAGGGACTCATAGTAGAAGTAGAGTCAAGCTTGCCTTCGCTTAAAGAAGCTCCATTAATTCTTTCTCAATCATCTCTAGCTATATTAGTGAAGGACATAGACATAAATTTCAGAAAGGAAGCTAAGCAGGCCGAACATTCTAGAGATGTGCTGTCTCGAAAAGTATTCGCTTATTTTCCAGATAAGTCTCACTTAGTCTCTATTCGTGAATATTCGCTTTACACGCCCTCAATGGACGTAGATTTAATGAAAACTTCAGTAAATATAAGTAGGAAGAAGCTCTTCGGAAAGAGATTTTCCCAGCGCGACATAATCGTTAGAGAGTACTCAGGATCAGAGCTAAGGAATAGCATAGTGTGTATAGATGTGTCTGGATCTATGAGAGAGCTAGAGGGGACTGTACCAAAAATAGAGCTTGCTAAAAAAGCTGTCTCTAAGTATTTAAACCACTTAGCACATATCAGGGGAAGATTTTCTCTTATAGCATTTAATTATAGAGCTGAGGTTCTCTTTAAGCTAGAAGACGCTAGACGTAAGCGAGATAAGATAGAGTCTATTGTATCAAAGCTCTGGGCATCAGGAGGCACAAATCTTCACGCTGCTCTTACTCAAGCGAGAAATATTCTTAAAAAGTGCTCTGGAAAATGCCACATAATAGTAGTTAGTGATGGAAAAACGGTCTTCAAGAAGAAGTGTATTAGTGAGGCTAGAATACTAGCCAAAAGGGGCGCTATATTATCTTCTATCGCTATTGGAAGGAGCTCAGACAGGGAGTTTATGATTAAACTAAGTAAAATTGGGGGAGGAGTTTTCCACTATCTAAGCTCGTACAAGGGTCTTAGTAAAGCACTAATAGATAGTGATGCAAGTATTCGCAAGTTCTACGCTTGACGAAAAGAATTTAGCTCTTAGTATAGGTAGTAGAGACGTGATAAGCGTATACGATATTCTACTAGTAGTCGCAGTGTACATTTATGTCATGGTACTAATCTATGTCTCAGAGCTCTTAAGGAGAACTAAAGGGCTTTCGGCTGCTTTTACTAGGAGAATGATACATTTATTCGCAGGGGACGCTATATTACTACTACCGCTATTCAGTCACTGGATATACCCGTTCATGATACCTTTAGGCTTAGCAATACTAGTATCCCTCGTCTTTACTTTCAAGAAATCTAGCTTCATAACAACCAGCATGATTGAGGAGGGAGATGTTGTTCTCCACGCGTATGGACCAGTATACTATATACTATCGATATTAATTATGGTGCCTCTCTTCTGGGGTAAAGGAGGGGAGCTTAGTTTCATAGCAGCTACAGCAGCAATGGTCATGGCATGGGGAGATGGCACGGCGTCTCTAATACCTAAGAAGCTGAAAAAAGTACATAAATATCCGTTTAGCGACAAGAGTTTTGAGGGATCCTTATCGATGTTCGTTTTCAGCTTTCTGGGGTCCCTTTTGGCACTAGTCCTCTGCAATCTCTGGGGCGGTGTACCAAGACCTCTCATGATCCACGAGGTTTTCTTCTTAGCTTTAATCTCAGCAGTAACAGGCACAGTAGTAGAAGCTATTACTTTAGGGCCCTTAAGGCATTTTGACAACTTCACTGTACCATTTGCTGTAGCGGCAGTACTCTACATAGTTTCATATACACTTCTCTAACTTCTTTTCTTCTTCTTTTTTAGTGAAGCTGGCTTTACCGTATATCTATTAGCTGTAGTAAAGTAAACTGAGCCTAGGTGAAGTAAAGGAGAAGTCTTTTCAAGTCTCCAAGTTCCTCTCTCGAAGGTGTTCTCTCTAGCGTAAGCTCCTATTACCTCACCTACAATTAATGTGCACTCCCCTACTTCATGGTACTCCTTTAACTTGCACTCTAAGTACCCTATACTTCCTTGAATTACAGGAGCTGAAACATTTTCAGCTCTCCCTAACTCCACACCCGTCTTTGCAACCTTATCTACTTCTCTACCCGAAGTAGTTCCAGAGATCCAGACTTCCTCTAAAAGCTGTAGAGAGGGGATATTAACGGTAAATTCCTTTACTTCGAGAATAATGTCTCTTGTATAGCTTTCGCGGGAAAGAGCTAGTGCTATTAAAGGAGGGTCTTCGCTAACAGGTGTTACCCAAGAACATGCCATGAAATTAACGCGGCCATCCTGCGCCTTCACTGCTACTAAGACTACAGGACGAGGGTGAAGTAGTCTGTAAAAGTACTCAGAGTCTACTTTTTTGAACACAATTATATTACTTACTACTGAAATATAATTATTTTAGTAACTGAAGAACTTCTCCAGACCTACCTTAACTCCCTTTCTAAGGTTTTTATGCTCTAATGCTATCAACTGGAAGTCTCTCTCTAAGTCGGATCTAAGCCTAGGGTTGTAGAGGGCTGCGGCTGGGTGATACGTAGGTATGACTTTTACTTCAACTCCTACTATTGTTCCCACGAACACTCTGCCTCTAACCCTAGTAATTGAATAAAACGGCTTAGACATTAGCCTGAAAATAAACTTAGTGCTATGTCTACCTAAGGTGACTATAATCTTAGGCTTTATTAACTCTAATTGTCGAATAAGATAAGGTGTACACGCCTTAATTTCATCTTCCCTAGGGTCCCTATTCTCAGGAGGACGGCACTTAACGACATTTGTTATATACACTGAAGATCTTTCTAGCCCTAAAATACTTGATATCAGCTCAGTTAGAAGCTTTCCAGCTGCTCCTACAAAAGGTCTACCCTGAATATCTTCATTATAGCCAGGAGCCTCTCCTATAAACATAATATCGGCGTCTAGAGGCCCTTCTCCTACAACAGCATTTGTTCTAGTTTCCCAGAGTCCGCACTTCTTACAGCTAGTAATTTCATTGACAAGTTTTTCGTATTCTTTAGATATGTCCACGTGAATAGTTTCGGTACACTGTATTTATCAGTATCTTCCTGCTCAAAGTAATATCTAAGAATATTTTCAGTATGCTTAGTAGAAAGATTTATCCAATACTTGCTAAAGATACTAAATAGAGATATGAGTAGAAGACATTCTTCTCGCCGTAGGAGATCTACTAAGAGAGCTGTTGAGGAAAACATAGATGACGCTATAGAGAAAGCTATAGAGGAAGTAGCTGGGAGTCTTGATATAGGAAAAGAGGTAGCAGTTATAGAAGAGGAGGAGGAAGAAGAGGAGTATGAACTAGAGGATATTGAGGGAGTAGGTAGAGTTACTGCTGAGAAACTCCGTAATGCTGGCTATGTAACAGTAAGAGATGTAGCTTTTGCTTCAGTGAAGGAGCTTTCAGAGGCTATAGGCTCTGAGGACAGATCTAGAACTCTTATAATAAACGCGCAGAAGCTTATTTTCAAAGGAAAAACGTTTATGACAGCTAAAGAGTACTGGGAGTCTAGACAAGGCATAAGGTTCATATCCACTGGTTGTAAAGCGCTCGACGACCTCTTAGGGGGAGGTATAGAAACCAAGGCAATCACGGAGTTTATAGGCGAGTTTGGTGCTGGTAAGACTCAGCTTTGTCATCAGCTTTGTGTTATGGTGCAGTTGCCTCTAGAGAAAGGAGGCTTAAATGCTAAAGCAGTATACATAGACACAGAAGGCACATTCA
>QMSB01000115.1 GCA_003650815.1 Thermoprotei archaeon
GATTTATATGTATCTATTTTTACTGGAGTTTTTTCTTCTACTTCTTTGCATATTAATATGTAGTAGTTTTGTGGAGAAGAAAGTCCTGTTTTCGAAGACTTTTCTTCTAGCTGGTCGAGTATTTCTTCGGCTTCTCTTAGAGATAGTCTTCTCCACTTAACTTCAATAAAGGCTGTTGCTTTTCCAGGTTCTCTTACTATTATATCTATTTCGGCTTGTTTACTCCACCAAGATCCCTTTTCCACGGGTCTTACTGGTACTATATTATGCTTGTAGAGTTCTGGTAGTAGTTCTGAGCACAGTTTCTCGAATACTTTTGATAAGTACTGGTCTAATGTACTTAAAATGTAGTCTAGTGCTTCGTCCAGTAGGTATGCTTCGAGCAGTGATCGTAGCCTGTAGATGTAGGTGAACCAGAATCTGAAGTAGTTGTCTTTAAAGCCTATCTTTACTGCTCTTCCTCCAAGTTTTCTTATTTTCTCTATTACGTCTAGTTCTTCTAGTAACTCTATGTACTTAGGCAGTGTTCGAGGATCTACTTTGGCTGCTGAAGCTAATGCACTCATTTTTTCCGACTTTTCCGATAAAGCTGCTAAAATATTAAAGTAGGTTTTAGGTTCTCTGACTTCTTGTCGCAGAAAATTCACTGCTTCGTCGTATAGGTAGCTTCCTGGAGTTATTATCGATAAAATATTTTCTTCTAGACTTTTAGCTGGATCAAGTTTAATGATATATGCTGGTGTTCCTCCTACTATACTGTATGCTGCTATAGCATCTTCTATAGTATAGTTAGAAAAGTATTTTCTGACATATTTGAAGGAAAGAGGAGCTAATTTAAGTGAAGAAGTTCTTCTGCCGAAAAGCGGGCTTCGGTAGCCTAAGAATTTTCTCTTAAAAAAGGATACTGCTGAGCCGCAGAGGACAAGCATTAAGTTGCTCTGTGAAAGAACACTATCTATGCTTCTCTGTAGTCTAGATACAATACTAGGGTCTGCTTCGACAATATACTGGAACTCATCTATAATTACGAGAAGTTTTTCTTTAGTATTTCTAGCCAGCCACTCCAGTATCTCAATAACGTCGCCTGCTAAAGGTACTCCTGTAGCCCGTTTCACAGTTTCTGAGAATTCTCGACAAATTCTATCGTATGAGCCCTCCATCGCAGTATAGTAGACACATTTTTTGCCTTTAGCAAACTCTACTAAAAGTCTAGTTTTACCTATCCTTCTCCTCCCATATAAAATAAATAAGGAAAAACCGGGTCTATTCCACAGCCCGTCAAGTAGCTCGAGCTCTCCGTACCTGTCAATAAATTGTTTTCGTAACATAATATGTCGCCTCTAGATACGATAAAATATAGACGACATATAAGCATATCGCTACAAACCTTATGAGAAACGCCAAGTATTTTAGCGACTTTCGCTTATCTAAGAGAAATAATGAGTATTCCAAGGAATACTAGTAGTGCTCCTATCGCTGTTTTTAGAGAAATTTTTTCGCCTAAGAAAATAGCTGCTAAGGCGATAGCTATGAGAAGGCTAGCTCTGTCTACGGGAACTATTTGTGATACTTTCCCGTATTTTAGTGCGGCAAAGTAGAATACCCATGAGAGAACACCAGCTACTCCGCTTAAAGCTACATAGAGTACGCTCTTTCTATCAATATTGAGTAGAGATTTTCCTGAGGCAAAGACGATTACTAGAGCGAACACTGTCATGACTACTGCTCTAATAGCAGTTGCTACAGTGGGATCTACTCCTCGGACACCTATTTTACCAAATATGGCTACTAGTGCAGCAAAGAAAGCTGAAAGTAGGGCAAATATTAGCCACAGCATAGCTGGAAAAACACATAACCTTTAATAAGACTTCTACTTGTCTTCTACACCTGTATACTGAATTAATAAATGTTTTAAAGAAACCCGTAGTATCTTAAAAGTGAGTAATAGAGCATATCCATGGCTTCTTGCACTGAGCTTCCTTTACTACTTTATCAACGCTCTCTGGCAAACTCTTCTCCCACTTTACATTGACTCAAAGGGCTTCGAGGCATGGGAAGTAGGCTTCTCAGTAGTATTAGTAATGAATCTTCCGTGGGTAGTAGCCGTCGTAGCAGGCTTAATAGCAGAAAAACTTGAGTGGAGAATATCAGTTACACTCTCCGCTCTAGTACTTTCAGCTGTTCTTTTCTCACTAGTCTACGTATCAACATTCTACGAGCTCATAGCCTTCCTGACAGCAGCCAGCTTCTCTATAGCTCTTTTCGCTCAAGCCAGCATGGAAATTATAGCTGAATCAAAAATAGAAGAAAAACTAGGCCTAGCTTTCGCCTCATACTATACCGTATCAGGTATAGCTAAAACCTTAGGCTCACTTACTGCAGGAATCATGGTCAGTTACTGGAACTACAGTGTGCTTTACTTTACTGCAAGCATATGTGCTCTAGGACTAGCACTCCTATCATATAGAAAATTTCCTGGAACACGTAGAGTAGAAAAACCTTTAAGCTTCATGAAATTCGCTAAAACACTGTTTTCGTCTAAAAGCTTCATGTTACTCGCAGCTACAGTAGTAGTACACGACTTCTCAGTATTTATTTCAGCCTCGTATACAGCTCTTTTCGCGAAAAAAGTAGTAGGCTTAAATGAACTAGAATACAGCATACTAGTCTCAGTCAGAAACCTCGTATACATACTATCACAGCCTCTAAGCGGACTTCTCGTAGACAAAATAGGAGGAATACCTGTTTTAGCCACACACTTCATATTCGTCACAATATCCTACGTATCCTACGGCCTCACCACAGGATTTTGGGACTTATTAGCAGTACACATATTCATGGGAATAAGCCTCACCTTAGACCTGCCCGCACGCAGAAAACTAGTATCAAAAATAGCTCCAGAACACAAAATCGCCGCTTCATCAGGCCTCATAGACACACTAGTAGGCTTAGGCACACTACCATCACCACTAATAGGCGGAGAAATATGGACGAAAATAAGTCCACGTCCCACACTAATAACAGGAGGACTAGCAAACACCACAGCACTAATCCCACTACTCCTCCTGAAAAAGAACATGAAAGAAAAGATAAAATAGCAGTCTATCATTCACTAAATAATTCTCCACAATTCTCCAGCAGATACAATATTACTATACTACTATACTAGTTTAGCAATACACTTATACAATAGTGTTTACGAACAAACAACTAATGAGAATTATTTCTATTAGAAACGAAACATATGAAAGACTTAGAAAAGTCAAAAATCTACTTAAAGCAAAAAGCTTTAGAGAAACCATCAACAAGCTTATAGATATTTTCCACGAAGAACATAAACATTACTCCTTGAAACCTATTGAAGAAACTCGTTTACCTGGAGGAGAAGTGAAGAAAATTGAAGAAACAGTCAAGAAATTGAGAACAGAGAGTGATAGTAAAGTAGTATTAGATACATCTTTCATTATTGAGCTATTAGATAGAAGGCGAGAAGACCTAGTATATCTCCTAACCGAGTACATAAAATTATTATTCCATGGATAAGTTTACACGAATATCTCTACGGACACAGAACAGTAAGAAAAATTAGTGAAGAAGAACTTACAGAAAGGAAAAGAAAAATAGAACCTTTAAATATAATCGACTATGGCAGCCAGAAATTAGTTGAAAACACTTCAACTAGACCTCGAACTAACTAAAGGGTAAGAAAATACCTTTCAGTAACCTAATTATAGCGGCCTACGCCTTACTCTATAATGAAGACCTAGCTACACTAAATAAACTCACTTTAGTCTCTCGAAAATAAACTAGTTCCCTAAGCATTCATTACAGTATTTTCCATATCACTATACCAGTGAAATTAAATACGATATGAGCAGTTACTGCAGGAAAAAGTGACTCGCCTTTAGCTCTAAAGTACCCTGCGAGTAGACCAAGTATAAGTGCACTAAGCAGTATAAAAAATAGTGTCAGTGGAGGCGAGTTAAAGTATGGTACTACATGCATAGCTGAAAAAAGTACTGCTGGCACTACTATAGCAATCCACATGTCCGTATGCTCAAGTAAATAGCTTTCTATGAGTCCTCTAAAAATAGTTTCCTCACCTAAAGGAGCTACAAAGAGCGCTAAAATAAGCATACTAAGCAGGTCTTCCTTAGCTATTGAAGAAACATAGCCTTCACTTAAGTATTCTGCTATAAGAGCTAGAGGTAAAGACACTGCTATTGAAATAGGTATTGATGATAATCCGTAGCGTGTAGGCCACCTAAAGCCGTAGTCACATAAACTACGGTGAAGTAGAAACACTACTATGAAAATAGAGAAAACTATGAATACTATTTGAGCTACAACACCAGCTACTATAGTGCTTTTCGTCAAAGTATAAGCAGTACTGCTAGCAATAGACCCTACTATAATTGCAGCTGCAAAAAAGCTTATAGAAACAACTACAGCCTTAAATTCCCCCATCATCACATTTCTAGCAAACTTAACACAATATAAGTGAATCGACTAAATTAATGAAACTACGCCAGCCAGTGACATAAACTACAGTAGTTTCCTAAATAAAGGCTTTAAATCAGCACAGAAAGCCCCTCATCTTCAGTCAAACCAACCACTACTCATCACTCAAAACAACACTCATTTTCTTAAACAAAACTAGTCCTTCCTCAACCACCAGTACGCAACCCTCCTACACACATAAAGCACAAAAGGCAACAAACCAACAGAAACAAAAACAGAGAAAACAAAAGCCATGAAAACAGGAAACCTCAATACATTAAAGAAAAACTCGACAAGCGAAGGAATAAGAGTAAAAAGAGACAACACCAATACAGCTACCTCAATAGACCTACCCGCAGCCTCAGCCAAATACTCACCAACAAACCTCAAACGCTCAGAAACAATAGAAAGCGACCGATCAACCTCAAGCCTATCCAAAAGCCCTCCTATAACATAGTCATAAACCTCACTAAACATCCTCCTAGAATACCTCACAGAAAGAACATAACCACCAAGCAAAGACCAAAGCCTCCTAACACCCCTATAATCACCTCTCTCAAAAGCCCAAAGAAGCCTCTTATCCAAATCAACCAACATAGCATCAAAAACATAAATAAAACAAACCATAGCCAACAAAACCTCAAAAACCCTATAATCACCACCAACCATCACAACAACCCTCTCAGAAGCATAAACCTCAGTATCATTAAACGGACAAACATCAACCAAAAACCTCTCACTAAAACTCTTATCAAAACCAACATGAGACAAAAACAACAACCTACCACAATCCCTGTCTCCAAACTCCTCAGGCTTAAACCAAACCAGAAAACCAGGATAGGGAAGAAGAAAACATCTATCGTTAAACAGCTTTTCACAAATATCGTTAAAAACCCTGGAAATAAGATCCCTTAACAAGCCAAGTCTTTCAATAAGCAAATCATCAGACAGATCTCTATCCCACCTATAACACAAACATAGTCCCCCATAACCCCCTTTACCTAAAAA
>QMSB01000116.1 GCA_003650815.1 Thermoprotei archaeon
AACATATATTAAGATAGGAGAAGTATTAATTGAAGCGTATCGTGTAGATATAATTTTTCCATTAGATTTCAGCTTACCTTATAATGGAAGCTTTAAGGGTAAACCCTTTTCTATTAATGAACGTGGTATAACTTCATGGATTGTAATAAATGATGACGGGAAGACTTTAATATTAAAATACTTTTATTCAAGAAACATATCATCTTATTATATCTCTTTTAAAGAGGAAGTAGATAGAAGCATAAAGGGAGCCATGAAAGCAGATGTTTTCTTCGATAATTATAAGGTATATTCTTTTGAAGGATACCGTGAAATTATAATTATCAGAGTATATTTAACAGATAGAAAGCCTTAAATCTAGGGAATTAAATTATTTAATTATGCTAGATGAAGTATTATTTATAGCTGTGTCACTTATAGCATTGCTAATTACTTTGCAAATTGCCCAGTCTATTATTCAAATAGCGATAAATGCTAGAAATAGTTTCTATTTAGTGGAATGCAGATGCTTGTACAACGCGACTTATGTAAGCGGAGGAGAGTGGGTTCTTCTCTTCCCTTACCCATATAACCAGTCTTTTATATTGAGGGTGGGGTATGAGAGGTAATATTGAAGCAGTTTTCATGATAATTATTTTCATTATATATTTAATGCTACTTAATCAATTGGTAATTAGTAATATGAATAAAGATTATATGTTTCTTGAAAACAGAGCGTACGCTCATTTGCTTTTAAATTACTATACTTTTAATGAGTCTCTCATTCTAAAGTATTATAACTTCACTAAAATTTCTTACATAGAGTTAATAGAATATCCTGGAGGACTAGTCACCGTTAAAGTAGGAGATCCCTGTCAAGGAGTATCTATTTGTTTTGTTTTTATTAGATCTAGTCTTAACTATACTCTATTTAAAATTAAGGTGAGACCATGAAAGGTAGAGGTCAGGTTCTTTTATTGGCGGTGATCATTCTTGCTTCAGCAGTACTTTATGCTTTATCGGTACTCAAGTATAGTCATCCTAGAGCAGTTTTAATAAGAGACTATGTTCAAGCAGCTGAGGTAGTACAGCTTGCTAGAGTATGGATTAAGTCAGGTCTATGTCCTCTATGTATTAAGCAGACTTCACTACTACTATATAAGCTTAATAAAACTTATAGTCTTAATATACCGGCTTTAACTAATGATACTTTTAAGAATATTTCACTTAACATTACCTCTGGATTTGCTAACTATACAGTGATCTTCTATACTAGCAAAGGACCTTATGTTAGAGTATTAGCCTACTACGAGTACGAGTATGTTAATAGCTATTTTAGGCGTATTGGCGCGGAAGAAGTATTAGTCTACAATTATACTCTACGTTACTACCATATATATGATGGTCCGTGGGGAAGGATATTGCTTTACCCACAGCTAATAGACGTTTACCTTAACCTCGATTTAAGATACTTGGGTAATGGTACATGGATAGTAGGTATTCCAGTAAACATGACTTGGAGACTTATAGACAAATTCGAAATACCCATAAAAATAGGTAGATAGCATGGAAGAATACATTCCAGTAATTTTAGCTGCAATATTGTGTTGCGTCTTCACATTATCCTTTTTCAAGACAAATTACTACTCTGAAGCAGATGTCCTTGACTTTATAACCGATATAAAGTACGCTACTATGTGCAAAGTTAACATCACTAAAATCTACTACTTTTCAACAAAAATAACTCTATTAAACGGATCCGTAGTATTAGAAAAACCTCTCATACAGTATCTCTTCCCAGAAAACGGCTTGAATATCAAAGCACCTATAATTATAGACAAAAACGTTACGTTGGTAGGCCTAGTTAAAATTAATATAGTCTCGCTGGGCGATAAAGTCTATATAAAGGTTATTGAAGAAGGTTAGTGAAGGTGCTATAGTTGAGGCAAGTAATCTACTGGAGCCTCGACGAAAACATTCCACTACTGAGACGTCCTCCAGAAACGAACATTAATGTAGCTAAAGTAGTTACTGAGAGCGATATAAGACCTCTTTTTCGAGCAGAAGTCTCGAGATTAAAAGAATACATGAGAAGGAAATATGGAAGCACTGCTAAAGCTCTTATGCCTCGAGGGATATCAGTAGTCTCCCAAGTTAAAGACTACTTAGACGACATGAAGTCTATTTACGCTGATGGCGGTCTCTACTGCCAGATTTTCTTTAATCCAGCTGAATTAAAATGGGATATTAGATTAAGCAAGGTAGGAGCTTTAAGAGCATTTATAGAGAAAGCAATCTCCTTCGGATATTTGTGGAAAAACACTATCACTAAGGGAGTATATAAAATCACAGACTTCGAGAAAAAATACTTAAGCGGACTATCCAATGAATTTATTATCTTATCTCCAGGGTCTCACATTATAGGCTTAGGCTTACTCAAAGGAGACAGAGTAATTGTCATTAAGAAGTGGCTGAAGCCTCCACAAAAAGTAGTTGATGAGAAGTCTACATGGAAAGACTTTTTCGAGGCGAACAGTATCGAAATAGAGCATAAAGTTTACGAGGGAGTGAACCTAATAATGAAGTTTTTTAATAAAATGAAGGGGAAAAGAAAATTTATAGTGACTTTTTCCGGGGGAAAAGACAGCAGTGTTGTTCTGAGCCTAGCTACTCAAGCAAAAATAGATTTCACAGCTCTTTTTAACGACACAGGTCTAGAACACAGAGAGACTATAGCAATAGTAAAGGAATTAACGAATAAGCTCGGCGTCTCTCTCGATATCATAGAAGCTCCAGGAAACTTCTACAGGGAAGTTCTCGTAAAAGGACCTCCTGCTAGAGACTACCGCTGGTGTACAGACTATCTGAAAATCAATCCCTCTAAAGCATATTTTGAGAAAAAGGGACCTGCTGTAAATATAGTAGGTCTGCGTAGAGTAGAGTCTCTTTCTAGAAGCAGGCTGTCACTAGTATTTAAGCAGAGCAGAAGACCGGACATAATAGGACTAGCTCCAATACTCAAGTGGAATGGATTACACATCTGGAGCTACATAGCCACCCGAAGGCTACCATATAATCCTCTGTACTTAGTGGGCTTTGAGAGAATAGGATGTTACATGTGTCCTTCAGCAAACTTATCCGAACTTCATTTTACTAGGCAAGTCCACCAGAACTTATGGAGTAAGTGGAGCTTTGTCTTAAATGAGATACAGCATCGAATAAAAGTCAACGAAAAGTGGCAAAAATACTGCCTATGGAGATGGAAAGGACTAGCAGTTAAAAAGAGAGAGCTCTGTAAAGCAGTAGGCGACATGAGTCTTTTCAAGATATACGAGTACAGAGCAACATAGCGCGGCACTCTGTCCCTCGAAAAACTTATTTACTCTTCACGAGAGAAATAAAATGCCCCGGTAGCTCAGCCTGGGAGAGCATCCGGCTGAAGACCGGAGGGTCCCGGGTTCAAGTCCCGGCCGGGGCACTACTTCTCGAATAATAGATGGTTATCATCATGACGAAAAACTTATCTTACTCCTCTTAGAGAAGAAACTGGGCCGGTGGTGTAGCCTGGAGGCATGCCGCCCTTGCGAGCCTCTACTCCAGAAGTGCGCGGGAGCCAGGAGAGGCGGAGGACCCGGGTTCAAATCCCGGCCGGTCCACTATTTCTCAAAACTCTAGTCAAAACAATATAATAAGATTAAATCACTGTAGCTCGGTCATATTAAGGTCAGCCCACCTGCCTACTAATCATCGAGTCATTGCCGCCTGAGCTCATCACTCGTATTAATAAATATATTTTCTGGTTTAAATAGTCTCTGGGGATCGCGTGAAAGTCTTAGTGACTGGAGCTACAGGCTTTATAGGAGGGCATCTCGTAGAAGATCTTCACAATAGAGGATACAGCGTTATAGCTATGGCCCGTAAAACAAGTAATATTTCTAGGCTCAAGGAACTAGGTCTTGAAATAAGATACGCCGACCTAACAGATCCTCCTAGCTTAGTTGAAGCCACTAAAGGAGTAGACGCTGTAGTGCATTTAGCTGCATACTACACTTTCCATGGTAAAAAGGAGTTATACTGGAAGGTAAACGTAGAAGGCACGAGAAGCCTGATAGAAGCCTGCTTAAAAAATGGGGTCACTCGCTTTATTTACTGCAGCACAACTGAGGCGGTTGGACCGGTCAAGAATCCTCCTGCAACAGAAGACGTAGAACCTAACCCTACCTACGAGTACGGAAGGTCTAAACTAGCTGCGGAGAGAATAGTGAGAAGCTACGGCGAGAAGGGCTTAAAATACACGATACTGAGGCCTTCAGGAGTATACGGTCCTCGCAATGTCAACGACGTGTCCTACTGGTTTATCACAGGATTTGCGAAAAAGGCTCTTTGGTCATACTTTATAGTTGGGTCAGGTGACACTCTAATACAGTTTGTTCACGTAAAAGACGTAGTTCAGGGATTCAGACTAGCGCTAGAAAAGGAGATTTCCATCGGACAAACATATTTCATAACAGAAGATAGGGCTTACACTTACAATGAAGTATATCAGATTTTAGCAGATATAGTGGGCAGAGAGCCTCCTAAGATTCATATTTCTCCAGTCCTAGCTAAGCTAATGATGTTTCCAGTAGAAGTAGCCTATAAAGTACTTGGTAAAGAAAACTTCATGTGGCATGTTTCAACAGTAGATGCTGTCACTCAGCATAGAGCATATAATATTGAAAAAGCTAAGCGTGAGCTAGGTTATAGACCCCGATACGACCTAAGAACAGGGCTCAGAGAAACAGTAGAATGGTATAAACAGCACGGCTACATATAGCCTGTTTTCCTATAATAATCCTCGAGGACTTTTTCGTACTCCTTATCCTCTCTAATAGCTCTGATAATCTTCCTCAAGAAGCTAACCCAATATTCGACCAGAATTCTGCCCTTAGTATCTGAGGCTTTACGAGGGTCTCCAACATAGCCTTCTACAGCATATCTCTGCCAGTCGATCAGAGTCTCTACACACGGTGCAATAAATCTCCTCCCGAGCTTCGCAGGCTTATCAACTCTATTCAGCCTAACTAAACTTGAGTTTACGTAAAGCATAAGACTAGTCTCTATCTCACAGGCGTGCTCGTATACTTCAGTCTCCTTAATCTCCTCTATTTTCTCCCTCAGAGGACCTAAGGTATCTGGCAACACGTAAAGCTGTCCTCTAAATCCCTTTTCAAGCATTTTTCTCACAAGAAGCTTCAGAGGTCTCTTATTTCCACCATGTCCGTTGAGAATAAGTATCTTCTTAAAGCCTTGCCGCACAACTTCTTCAACGATATTCTCTACGAGAGAAATGAATGTGTCTGACGACAAGCTGATAGTTCCCGCGAAGTGTCTGTTCTCGGGCACATAAGAGTAGAAGAGTGGAGGAAGTACTATTGCGTTTTCTTCTTCAGCTGCCTTTAATGCAACATAATATATGATGAAGGTATCAGTACCTAGGGGGAGATGTGGTCCATGTACTTCTATGCTG
>QMSB01000117.1 GCA_003650815.1 Thermoprotei archaeon
AAATAAGGAGGAAAGTCGGACTACTACCCGAGGGATTCGGGTTTTACGACCATATGACTGCCCACCAAAACTTACTCTACTTAGCTGAGCTAAATGGAATAAAGAGAGAGGAGGCTGAGAGGAAAGTAGTTGAAGTACTGAAAATAGTTGGTCTCGAGGAGCAGAAAGACCTTAAAGTAAAGGCTTTCTCTAGAGGTATGAAGCAGAGACTAGGAATAGCACAGGCTCTGCTAAAAGATCCACAGCTCTTAATACTAGATGAGCCTACAGTAGGAATAGATCCTGAGGGAGCAATAGGATTTAAAATGCTTATGAAGAGACTAGCATCAGAGGGAAAAACAATAATACTGAGTACTCATCTACTCCACGAGCTTGGAGACATATGTGACTACATTATTTTAATGAAACAAGGTAAAATACTAACACAGGGCTTTCTGAAGGACCTTCAGAAAGAATACGAGGAGAGAAAGGGGTATGTCTACGAAATAAAAGCTAGGAGAAATGCTGAAAAGCTGAGTGAAGAACTAAGGAAGATAGGTGAAGTAGAGCTAAAGAACGGGAAAATAGTTTTAAAATGTGAAAAAGACTCTACAGAAGAAATCAACAGTGTTTTCAAGAAAATAGATGGACTTGTCTTAGAAGAATTTAGAGTAATAGAGCCTTCTCTAGAAAACCTGTTCCTCTACTACTATTATGAGAGGTGATGAAATGGGCTTCACAGTTGTTCTTAAAAAGGAGCTTAGAGACATGTTCACAAGTAAACGCTTCATAGTACTCGTCGTAGTCTTCCTCGTCTTCTACATAGCAGGTTTCTTCTACCTAGCCTCAATAGGTCTTCCTCAAATAAGAAACCCTATACCCTTCTTTCTGAGTAGCTACGGTAGAGTACTTTCATTAATGGCTTCTCTCCTAGGAGTAGCCTTCGGCTACGACGCTATCGCGGGAGAAAGAGAAAGAGGGACTCTTAGAATAGTCTTAGCTCAGCCAATATACAGAGACTCTCTCGCCCTAGGAAAGCTAGCGGCTTTTCTCGTACTCACTACTACGAGTATCTACGCCTCTACATTTATCTCGCTAGGAGTATTTGTAGCAGGCTTCGGTGGAGCAGTAACAGACCAAGACATAATCAGAGTAAGCCTAGTAGCTCTAGCCGCAGTACTCTTATCACTTGTATACTACTCCGTGTCGCTCCTATTCTCAGTTTTCTCTAAAAAAGCTTCCCACAGCGCAATGCTCTCACTAGCAGTATGGATACTACTAGTAGCAGTCCTACCTCTAATAGCAACCATGGTAGCAGTCTCAGTCGCAGGTCCTCCTCCAAGAGGATTAAGAGGAGTTCCACAGAAACAGAGAGCAGCTATCATTAAAGAATGGTCAAGGAGATTTAATCAGGCGAGAAGCACTGTAATGAAGATTTCTCCAAACACGTTCTTCGAGATGATAGTATTCACTATAGTCAGAGAGGCTGCCTCTCAGTCAGGGAAAACAATACCCTTGTATGAAGCACTATCTTCAATAG
The DNA here is from genome assembly GCA_003650815.1 of Thermoprotei archaeon. Taxonomy (GTDB): domain Archaea; phylum Thermoproteota; class Thermoprotei; order Thermofilales; family B15-G2; genus B15-G2. The sequence goes on from QMSB01000117.1 coordinate 1,520, forward strand.
CTCCTAGCTACGCTATACTAGCAATAGTACCCCTAGTACTACTCCCCGTCGGCTTTATTATATTCGTTAGACAAGAAGAGAAATAGTATAGATTTCTTTACTAAATAACAATATCCCAGAGATACCTCTCATAATTTTTAACAAAAATCTTTTTCCCACGCTTAACTAACTCAAATCCCTCTCTCTTTAAACGCTCTGCCTGAAGCTCCGGGCCGCCGGGAAACTTCTCATATAAACTACCATTAGATCTTAGAATACGCCAGTAGGGAGCAACTTCACTTAACTTCTTTCCACTCTTAATCTCTTCTTCACTATACTCTGCTACAATACGAATAAACCAGCCAGTCGCTAAAGGACAAGTAAAATCAGCACCATATTTCTCAGCAAGCTTTTCTCTCAACAACTTATCTGTAATAAGCTTTCCTCGAGGAATATTCTTTACAATAGAGTAAATCAGCATAGGCGTCGGAACAAACTTTTTCTTTCCCGTAGAGCAGACAACAATCTTAGGCTCCATTTTCCTCTCAAGTTTCTCCCTCCAGCTCTTCCTCCTATAAGGCATAGAAGCACCTGAGAGAATATCTCCCTGAAGTGATTTAAAGGTATTAAGTATAGTCAACTTATATTCCTAGTAATCTAAGTGCACTAAATATATTTCTAGTAACAGCTGGTAATAACTGATGAGTAGAAAACTAGTTTTCTCCATAATAGTTCTCCTAATAGTACTAGTTACTGTTACTTTAGTAGTCTACCGCCCCATAAGGAAAAGAAGCTCTATTGAAGTAGTATTCGCTGAAAGAAAAACACTACTACTAAACAAGGACTGGTATGTAGAGGTATTTAAAGGAAAAGAGTTCCCAAAATCACCACCTAGTGGAGACAGCTGGAACAAAGTAGATATCCCCTATTTAATTCACAGCAAAGGATACTGGGGAGCATGGTTTAAGAAAACAATAACAGTCCCCGAGCTAAAGGCGAGCGGCAGAATTCTTCTAGTATTCTATGGAGTCAAGTACAAGTGTAGAGTATATTTAAACGGCAAACTCGTGGCTGAGCACAGCGACGGCTTCACTCCGTTCACAGTAGACATTACAGATATTGCTAAAAATGGAGAAAACGAGCTACTAGTCTGCGTACTAGACTGGACAAGCACACTGACTAAAGAAGTAGACCTAACTGACTTAAAGCCTGGGGAAAGACCTGTAGACAAAGCGGTAAACGCTATACTATATCCAATAGGCTCACTTTATACTAGGTTCGGTATATGGGATGACGTAGAGCTCAAAATAGTGCCCTCAATATGGATAAAAGATGTCTATATCAAAACTTTTTACAGGAACTCGACAATATCAGTAGAAGTCACTATTAGAAACGACTACAGCCAAAATCTAGAAGTAACAGTAGTCAATAAAGTATTCGATAAAGACAAAGAAGTACTAACACTGCCCTCTCAAACAGTTCTAGTTAAAGCAAGACAAGAAACCAAGATAACAGTATTTAGTATTTGGAAGAACCCGAAGCTCTGGGCTCCCTGGAGCCCCCACTTATACAATCTATCTACAGTAATATTTGTCAGCGGCAAGAAAGTAGACGAAAAAATCACGCGCTTCGGTTTTAGAGAATTCTGGGTAGAAGACGGGTCATACTACCTCAACGGCATTAAAATAACACTCAGAATGGCTTCAACACACCCACTAGGCTACACTAGAGAAGTAGCATTTTCTTCAAAACTCTCTCAAGAGTACTTAGCCGACATATCAAGACACGCAGAGAAAACAGTACTCGAGACCTATAGTCTCCTCAAAAACCTCTCTGTAAACGCTATGAGACTACATGCTCAGCCCTGGAGAAAAATATGGTATGACTTAGCTGACGAAAAGGGAGTACTAATAGTCCACGAGAGTGCAGTATGGTGTCTAGGCAGAAGCTATAGAGTAGGAGACCCCCAGTTCTGGGAAAACTTTAAAGAACACTTGAAGGGACAAATACTACTCCATAGAAACCACCCCTCAATAATCATATGGAGCATTGAAAATGAGTTACTCTTAACAGGAGGACGCTTCAACCCGAAGACAGAGAAAAGACTAGCAGAGCTAGCTCAATTTGTCAAAAGCCTAGATCCTACTAGACCAGTAATGTATGAAGGAGATTTTGATCCATGTGGAGCAGCAGATATAATAAACCTCCACTATCCTCACGAACTACAGAAACACGACGACTACCCTAATACAGCCTACTGGCCTCTAAGAGAAACACTACTAGACAGTTATCCTCACATACCATGGCAGTGGAACAAAAGCAAGCCGCTTCACATAGGAGAATTTCTATGGATCCCGATGACTACACATGATATCTCAGCAGTTTTCTTCGGAGACATTGTATACAGAAATCCAGCACACTACTACTCAGAAGCAAAAGCACTAGTATGGCGCTACCAGATAATAGCATATAGAGTACTAAGAGTAAGTGGTTTCTGTCCATGGAATATATTTGAAGGAGGACCCTCCCTGAGAAAAGTAGTAAAAGAAACCTATAAGCCAGTAGCAGTTTTCCCACTAAACTACGATAACTCTTTTTATGAAAACAAAGTAGTCGAAAGAACACTAGCACTAGTAAACGATCACTACAGAAAACTATCTCTAAAACTAAAGTGTATACTACACTACAGAAACGCAAGTAAAGTAGTCTACGAGAAAACACTAAAAATAGATCCCAGTGAAGCAGAGCTCATAGAATTTAACTTCACTACACCTGCTGTCGTAAATGCTAGAGAAGAAGCCTACTTAGAAATAGAGCTTTACAATGGGTCTAGCCTACTACAAGACTTTAACACAACTATATACATATATAAGGAAATATATTGTGAGAAGTGCCGAGAAGTACTTCTCCTGGGAAGTGATACTGGTACAGAAGAAGCTTTAAGAGAACTCGGCGTCAACATCATTAAAGCCGATGAAAATCTACCGGAGAAAGGACTCGTAGTAGTAGCGAGAAATTCTCTGAAAAACGTGAACTGGAGCAGTCTCCTAGCCTTCGCTGAAAACGGAGGAACAGTAATTATATTAGAGCAAGAGAGTATTCCAGAGAATCCTCTTAGAGTAAAGCTCTCAGAACACTCATCTACAATAACTATACCCATTACACTCAACTGCTCTCTATTCAGAGGACTCAATTTAAGTGACTTTAGGTTCTGGCGTGGAGACCACTATGTTTCGTACAGAGACTTAGTTCCACCAGTAATAGCTCCCTCCTTCAGCTTAGTTAGCTCAGGAATAGGCTTAAAGTATTCTCAACTACTTGAAGTGAGATGTGGTAAAGGAGCAGTAATTTTCTGTCAAATGCTCCTAGTATCAAAGTTTCGTGAAGAACCTAGAGCCCGCATCCTCTTAGCCCGTCTCCTAGACTACTACACTGACTATAGACCAGCCGTGAAGAAAGCAGGAGTACTGGAGAAGGCTACTAGTCTCCTAGATGTTTTGAAAACTATGGGAGCACGTGTCAAGCCTATAAGTCTAAATGATCTTAGTGAAGTAGAATTAGTGCTGACTACAGCTGATGCTATCTCAAGTGAGGCTGTTCAGAGCCTAAGGGAGTTCTGCATAAATGGGGGAATTCTTTACGTCTATGAAGTATCTGAAGAAAACTTAAATTTACTTAAGGAAATCGCTGGAGTAAACCTTACTATCGTTAGAGGGCATCCTCCTGTAGTATTTTCTAAAGAAGACTTTGCGAAGCTGCTGAACAATAATTTACTCTACTGGATTAAGAAAGAGCGCTTAAAGAGACATGGACCATATATGTTAGACGAGTCTATTGCAAGTAAAGTAATTTTAGAAGAAACAAAAGCTATTAATCTGACTGAAGTAGATTTAAATAGCTTTAAAGTAGTTAAAGGAGACAAGAGGCTAATTGGAGTTTCTGAGAAGAAAGTACTTTACATGTATGGGAA
>QMSB01000118.1 GCA_003650815.1 Thermoprotei archaeon
GCTCTCGCGGAGTCCTGAGAAGCCTCAGCAACTTGACAACCTTGTAATACCGCCCCCACTCCCCATCCTCAAGGAAGTAGACTACCTCCCTTAGCCTAGTCCCATCTACTAGAACCCTGTAGTCCAGTAGGCTAACCATAAGGAAGAGACCTAGAGAATAAAAGAGAGAAAAGCCAGCCCTAGTGCATGCTCAATAGTTGCAGTAACCTCGAAGCCAGGCTTATAACTTTGGGAGAAAAAGTCCAAGTTAATGGAGGAGAAGGCTTTAAAGCTCATAGAACTGCTCGTTAAGAGAGCTGACAGGTACTTACTGAACCCTCTCTCCACTAAACCCTCTTTTAAATTAAAGCTCAGGAACTGCAGGGATCTTGAGCTAGAAATTGGAGCACCTCTACCAGTGTTAGTGAAACGGGGGCAGGAGCTAGGCTACCTAAAAGTTCTAAGGGAGGGAAGGAGCAACTCAAAATATTATATTTTGGAGATTTCCGAGAAGGCCATTAGCAGGCTTAATCTCGCAGAAACATTGGCAGAGAGACTGGCTTGGATAAGGGAGAATGCTAGAAGAAAGCTCTCTCAAAAGCCTACTAGGCCCCATCTTTCAGCCTACTATTATCCGAAAATACTGGGCACGCGCTATGGCTTCTGTGAAGACTGCAGTAACTACGATCGTATATACAATTTCAACGGAGAGTGGCTGTGCGCAAGTTGCATGTATGCAAGGTACGGAGTAGACGGAGTAGAGAAGACAAGAATTCTAGTTTAACCCCGGTAGTTAGGAGTAGAGTTCTCTTTTAGTCTTTAGGCCTTGAAGCCAACTTCTCCAATACTCTTCTCGCTTCCTCTGCTCTCTGATAGCTATGTACTAGCCTCGCCAGGTGGTAAAGAGGGGCGATTACTGGCGTGAGTGCAAACAGGTTTGAGGCGAACATTACCTGTGTTCTTACTGCCTCTATGAAGCCCGTGCTAGGGGAGTGGAGGAAGCTAGCTACAGTTACGGCGACTTCGTTCAGCGCCTCCATTGCCAGTACTCCAAGACTGTAGAGCAACATTGTAGACTTGTAAAACCTCTCAGTTTTATCTAGCTCGCTGGGATACAGTATTGCTGAAGCAAGAAAGACTACTGCGCCAAACCCGCCTAACAGCAGTACTATCGGGTTTCCTAGAACCACTGTGGTTGACGACAGTGCAGTTAGGATAGCTATGTGACCTAGCGCCCTGCTAAACGCCTCTCTATCAACCAAGTATGTTACTAGTAGTGTGAAGAAGCCGCATCCTAGCGTTAGCCATAGGGGATGCTGTTCAAGCACGAGGCTCGGAAAGGCGAAAAGCAGAACCGGTGGCAGGAGAGAGAAGAAAGCCAGACGCCTTTTACGCCTAGACCCAGCGAGACTGGCGAGAACTGAAAGGAGAGGTAGGACTGTAAAAGCGTAGTCTAGAAGTCTTCTCTCATATTCTGCCCTAAGCTCCACTACGCCAGAGCCCTTTAGGAAGACGTTTTCTCCCTCTACTTCCACACTTACCTTAAAAACTCCGTAAGCTGGCAGCTTAACTCCACCAGTAAACTCGTACGCTGTAACGTTCCACTCATATCTAGTGCCAGCAAGGAAAATCCTCAAGGCATACGGCGGCCTATAGCTACAGTATATTACCAGCCTTTCCAGTTCCTGCTCAAGCCTCACAATAGTGCTCTCCCTCCTACCCAGAACGTGTCTAAACACTAGAACTCTACCTCCAGCCCTAACCTCCGAGAATATCCTTTCTCCCTCGATTCTCCAGGAAAAAGTATAGTTCAACTCCTCGCTAGGCCACCTCACAGCCCTCCCTCCATTTTAGCTCTCTTGTAGACAAAGTAGGTGGATGCAACTACAACTGATATTAGGCTAGCTAGGTAAAGTTCGCGGAGGTACGGCGTGTAGAGCACTCTAGTAAAGCTGTTTACGGGAAGCTTCTCAAGCAGGCTTAGCGCCACGCTAGCATAAGCGTACGCCAAGTCCTCTAGGCTCTTAGGCTCGTAGAGAAGCCACCAATCTACAATCTCCTCTACTCGCCAGTCCAGAACCCTAATAGAACTCCAGTCAAGCGACTCCAGTACTGGTATTAGCGAATATCCTAAGGCCTCAGTATAGCCTTTAGCCTTAAGCAGTAGAGCTAAGAGCACTCCACAGTACCTAGCAGCACTAGAAAGCTCATTATGCAAAACAGCATTATAGAGAAGCCTATAGTACACTAATATAGTCTCCCTGTAGTCAGCTACCTCCCATTCAAGCACGCTAGAAGCCCAAAACTTCAACTCTCTTCCAAAAGGAGCGAACACGCTGTAAACCCTAGAGTGTACTACAATAGTCCAGGCAAGACTGCTTGCAGCAGTAGGCTGAAAGGGACTGCTCAGCAAAAGGAAGCTGAACACTAGCCAATAGTACTTCATGAGAGTACCTGCAGGCACTTAAATACAGTTATGGGGGCAAACAGAGACTATAGGTATTAGATTGATTCCTCTTAGAGTGATTTTTAGGGGTTAATTCTAACTTAACCTAGTACTAACATTAGGCAAGTTAGGTTAAGGTTTAATAATAAGTAAAGTTAGAATAGAACATGGGTAAAAAAATTGAATTCTGAGAGAGCCGATAGAATCAGGGAACTATATATAGAAGTTGATAGCAACCTGTATGACAGAATATCTGCTCTGAGGGCAAGGGGCATTACACTACGTGATATTTTACTTAAAGGTCTAGAGTATTATGAAAAATCAACTCACACACCTAAAGTAAATGTACAGTATAGTCCATGTGGAGTAATAAGACCTTACGAGTATTGCTGGCCTCCATGCAGAAGTGAGGAGAATAAGGAAGTGTTTGAAGAAGCCCGCTGCTTTGAGGTCTATGTAAATGGCAGGATGCAGAAGTTCCTTATAGCATATGGCTATAGAGAAGCTTTCGGCAGGAATAGAAGACGTATAGTCGTTTATAGAGCTGGACTTAGAGGAGGAAAGCCCATGCCAGTAGTAGAGTTTGCCGGGACAGACGATTATAATAATACAAAAAACGTAGTATCAATTATAAAAAAGCCGGATAGAAAATTCATGAAAGTAAAGGAAGTGATGTTATATCCTGAGTACTCGAAAATAAGACATTACATAGTTGAACATGCAACTGCTATAAAGAGAGGAAAGCTTGGATATGCTGCTCTACGTGCCAGGGAAGACGACATAAAACTGATTTTATACCATGCCTTAACCCAGTACAAGTGGCGCGGAAAGTACTAGAGAATTTCCTTACTTTGGAGACGTTAATTAATGAAATAGCTCTGTGCCCTAATTTATTTTATTAATTCTTTTACTTCGAATTCGAGTTTGGTCAAGATTCTATAAGCGTCCATTGCTGTGAATGCTATTCTCGGTAGCCCTGTTACAAGGCTTATGACCTGCTTTATAGGATACTGTCTACCATTTATCTCAACGTAATACTTCTTTTTGCCAGTAAGAGGCTCAGGCTCAACATTCCTAACAGCGTTAATAATGTCCTCTCTTGTGATATCGTAGACTCTACCCCTAATAATAAACTTCACCACTTACACCACCATCTACTACACCACCACCAATATATAAATTTTTTGACGAGCTACTCGTGTAACGAGGGACATTAATGCTCTAGTGGAAGAATTTTTTTAATTTTACAAATTGATGACGTTTGCCTCATAGATGTTTAAAGTAGCTAGCGGGAGGAAAAGGCTCAGGGTAGCATTTCAAGGATTTCAGCAAGCGTTCTCCTCCTTATTCCCCTCGTAACTTCTCTTTTTCCTTCAGCAACAAGCTTGACTTTCATGTTCTTCTGCCCATTCAATCTTGCGTCTTTATCTCTATTCCCCATATATCTTTCATACTTCTCGTTTTTCTTTAGACTTTTTAACTTCTGAAGCTTTCCCCTTCTCTTGGAAGCTCTGTAACACGCGTAGCTTGGTGCCGATAGCAGAGTTGCTAACATTATCGATAGTGCTTCTCTCGATAACCTATATTCTTCAGAAATATCTACTGTTCCTCCAGTAAAGTAGACCGTTTTCTCAAAGTTTCTAGACCCTTTTATAACTATTCTATAGGTTCCTACAGGAACTTGAGAGATTGTATACTTCCTCTTCCCTATGAATCTCCAACTCTTATTGGATCCTATAAGGCGTACTTCTATTAGGAGGTCTGGAGAGGGGGATTTAACTACCATGTCTACTATGGCTGCTTTCACAACAAAGCTTCCTCCAAGCTTAAGGCTTTTCTGGAATACTGTCACATTGTAGAGTACTACTCTAAGTACGAAAGTGGTGTTAGATTCTACAAGGAAATGCGTAGAGTTCAACTGTCTAACTACCCCACCAATGGCCTTAACAACTATCCCGTTTACAGCCCTTCCCTTCTGATCTACTATTTTTATAAGAGTATGTGTCGAGGGCTCGGCATATACTATTAAAGAGGTCATTAAGAACAGGAATACTACAGTACTGAGAGGAGATAGGTTTCTCCTAGGCTTCCTTTCTTTTAGCTTGCTTCTCACAGTTCTCGCGGATAGAGGTCTTAGGCTTTTAAGTTGCGGTAGTCTAAGATGGATACTTTAATGAAGCCTGGCCTAGACTCGATTTCCAGCAGGTATATTCCTGAAGTGAAAGTAATGTTGTTCTCAAATCTAAAGCTTGTTTGAAGCACGAGACCTCTGCTTTCTCCTAGCTCAGTTTTACGATAGAATGCTACAATGGATTCAGGTAGTGTAATATTCTCTAGGATGATTCTGTTTCCTGAAAGGGTTATGCTGGAGCCCTCTGGAACTACTAGTATTACTCTAATAACTGTGCCAGGATGCTTTGCGGCCACAGCTGGAGGCTCTAAAACATAGAAGTACTCAAAGCCAGAATCTACAATACGCACCTTAGAGAACCTGTCTGGACTATACTCGCAGACAACCCTACCTCTCACTTCAATGTATCTAGGCATGAGAAGTAGAACTATAGCTTAAAAACAGCTTGAGAAATAGCAGGCGACGGTGAAGTAAATTGTCTAGCACATGCGGCTAACGCGCATATGAACGCTGTTGGAAGAACCACACTGCATTCCTAGTTCTAGCAGTTTAAAAGGTAAAAAAGTCTAAATAGACTCTTGGGGGCGAGTTTTCTAGGCTTTTTGAACTATTGTTTTCACTCTTACCTCCTTGGTGTGGCCTCCACTAAAGGTCGCCTTTATTGTGAACGTATATGTGGCTCCTGCAGTTAGAGTGAAGCCAGAGGCCTTGAACTGCGCCTCTCTCCCGCCCTCTAGTGGCAGTGGACCTGTAGCCGTCTTAGTAGTAGTGTCTAGGGAGACTTCTATTTTAGTTATAGGATCTGACCCCAGGTTCTTGACGTTGAAGTATACTACGCCGTCACTGTAGGCCTGTATATCCAGTACAGTGA
>QMSB01000119.1 GCA_003650815.1 Thermoprotei archaeon
GCAGGATTAGCTATAGTTTCTACAGCGTCAATGGTGTGGGCTATATTAGTGCTCACATCTTATGCGTCGATCAAAGGTGTAGTAAGGGAAATTCAGCCCTACTCGCCTAGTTACACTGGAGTACTTGTTAGAAATGTTCAAGCAGTAAGAGTAGGTGAGGCTCTATACAGAGTACCCTCCTTTATTCCAAGAGAAGTAGTAAGCATGATAGAATCTGAGCAGGGATTACTTGAAGTATACGTAAGATACTCATCAATATTTACTCAAGAGCCACTGACGAGAATAGAGTCCACTAAAACAAGTAAGGAAATATATGGAGCCTTAGCACTTAGTCCTGAAGAAGCAGAAGTAATAGGATTCACTGAGGTAGTTTCTAGGGGAAGACTACCTATAGGTGAGCGCGAAGTAGCTTTACCTGATGTTCTTGCTGAGGAGCTTGCAGTTGATGTGAAGTCTAGGGTCATGATTTTCGGGAAGTACTTTACTGTATGTGGTATCCTTAATTCGAAAAGGCTTTCTCTCTTTAGAGATCTTGACAATAGAGTAGTATATCCTTTAAAAACATATGTACATGAGTATCAGGAGAAAGTAAGCGTATTTCTGGCTCCAGTAAAGCCAGATGAGCTTGTAGTTATTTCAGTTAAAGTAGCAGATGAGCTAGGATTAGAGCCAGTCTCCCTTTTACTTAAAGTAAGGAAGGAGAAGCTGGAGTCTCTGACAGAGAAGCTCGCCTATTTAGGGCTAAATCTCTGGTACACAGTGGGTAATAAAGTCTATAGAGCCGAGTACGGTAACGTACTTGAGGTAAAGGGGGGACTAAGTGCTCTAATACCAGTAGTCATAGTAGTACTAAACATATTCATTATATTCATATCGGCGGTTTACCAGCGTAGACAGGAAGTGGTTATCTTATCTTCAGTAGGCGTTAATCCAACACACATAACCATGATATTTATTGCAGAAGCACTTGTCTTAGGAATAATAGCTAGTGGAATAGGCTATGTTTTATCAGTAGCTAGCTACAAGGTTATGGCGGGACTACAGGCCGGACTACAGGTAAGGCAGAAAGTTTCCGCAGTGTGGGGAATAGCCTCAATAGTAGTAGCCCTTACTGTAGCTGCGCTCGGAGCGCTCTACCCTGCTTACAAGAGCGCCTTTATAGTAGTTCCATCAATGCTTAGGAGATTCAGACTCGAGAGCGAAGTAAAGAGGGGAGTGTACGAGATACCAATACCCCTCAAGATACCTGAGGGGCTTATCGAAGACTTCATAAAATTTGCTGAGAAGTGGTTAAACAAGAGCTCTAGAGGAGCAGAGGTGATCAGTGATGTTCTGGCTACTGAGGAGGAAGTAGTTGAGGGAGGCAAGATGCGCAGGATAATATTTACTTACGAGTACCCTGATGGAATGATTAGAGCGAGGACTACGAATGAGCTCGAAGTATTTCTCCCGAGAGGAGAGAAGTTCTGGCATTTAAGGCTGAAGTGTCTTCCAGTAAGATTCAGCTTTCCGGCGGACGCAGCATATGCTACAACTAGACTTGTCAGAAAACTAGTACTAGAGTGGAGCAGCAGAGTAAAAATAAAGCTAGAGGAACTCTAGTTCTTCTTCTGTCTCCTTCTTACTATAATGTAGTACGCTGAGTACACTAAGATCAGTAAAGCCAGTATTATCAAGAATACTTCACCTACTTGGCTCATTAGAGCTAGTCCTACGTCCACAGGCTTCTCTGATGAAACTACTAGAATAGGTAGAGAGTAGTCTAGAGAATATTTCTCTCCCCCAATACAGTACTCTATTTTAACACTTCTACCTAAAGCAAGAGTCTTAGACTTACTTAAATTAACCTTATACCTCACTTTGACTACTTCACCCGGCTCTATTTTACCTATTTTGAGCTCCCCAGCCTCAGGTACGTGTAGAACAACATTTTCTGCTCTCTCTGAAGCAGCATTCTCGACGAGAATAGCTATTTCAGCAGAATTTTCGTGAAGTCTTTCAATAACTCTCATTAAGTAAAGTGCTTTATCTCGATTATCTGGAGGAGGTGCTTTCCTCTTATGCCTCTTCTCTATACTTAGAGGAGATTTAGAGAGCAAAAGGTATACGAAACTATATCTCTCGAACACTGTGGCCCAGGATCCATCTTTTAGAACAAACTCTATTCTCATGCCTATGGTTTTGCCTTCTCTTATGTAGAAGCCTGTAGACTGGCTTTCAGGCACCGATATTTCTACTACTCTGAAAACCTTTCCTTCAATTAGCTTGCTGTATGCATTTACTTTGAAGTCCTCTTCGCTGATAAGCCTGCCTCCATGCTGAGGGTCATCGTCCCACAGACAGGGCTTACTTGCGTCTTTCTCTGCTTCAGAGCAGTCTAAGACATGTGCTTTAACTAGAGGATTGTCTGCTCTAGGAGATAGTACTAGCTCGTAGTTGGCTTTTCCGTGCCACCAGCCGTTTTCGTCTAGGTCTAGGTATAGGAGTATTTTCTCTACTTCATTTAGCTTAACTGCTATTCTCAGAGTTAGGTAAGTGTTGTTCCAGTATGCTTCTACACTGTAGCCTAGGTCTTGTCTGTTAGGGTAGTTTATGTAGTCTTCTATTATCTTGGTGTACTGATTCTCGAGAATATACGTTGAGACTGGATAAAGTGGGTAAGGGTCTTCTCCGTCGGGTAAGCCGTCTCCGTCAGTGTCTGTTGAGAGAGGATCTGACGCGAAGTATATTCCGGCCATGAACTCTTCTCTATCGCTCAGTCCGTCTCCGTCGCTGTCGCTTGAGTTAGTGTAGCTTTTGAACCTTACTTCATCGAAGGGAAGTGAGGGATTATAGTCGGGAAAGCCGTCTCTATCACTGTCTAGTGTTAGCTTTACTTTAGGTTTTCCCGTGCTCGGAGCCTTTAGTTTCAGCCAGAGATCTTCTCTCCATTTTCTCAACATATAGGCGTTGAAGTCGAAGTGTTCTCCAAATAATCCTTCTAGCTGAGCAGGGTAGTCTGCGTGAGGGTACTCAGGGTACCCGCTTCTACGGAGGTCTTCGTCTACTTGGTGGTGGAACTCGTGGACAAAAAGCCAAGCTATGGCTCCGCTGAGGGGGAAGCTAGAGTACTTGTAGATAGCGCCTCCGGGTCCTCTGACGTCGCCTATAGGGTCTTCTTTCTCACTGTATCCCTTGTCAGCCCAGAGAGCTACTACTCCATCAAACTGGTCCCACGAGAGCCCGGCTTTCTGTAGTACCCTGCTGACTATGTGTCGAACTATATCTTCGGGAAGCCACCACCCGCTGAACCTTACGGGAACTGAAGTTACTAGGAATGTGTAGTTTATGTGAAGGCGCATGTGAGAGTTTCTCCAGTAAAACAATCTAGCTTTCTCAAGCTCTACAAAGATTTTAGTCAAGTTTGCTCCTAGAAGACACGTCCTTCTCCCGTCGTGAGTAACGTCAACTAGTATCACTACGAGTACATCTAGCTGAGAGTACTCGTGGAAGTTTTCTGAAACTGCAGGTGGGGTTAGGAGCAGAGCGACTAATATGGCGACAGCAACTAGTCTCGACACTTAGGTCACCTCCTAGGGAGCAGGCTCGATTACTATTTTAGTGAAGTAGTTTTCAGCACTTTTTAGCTCTGAGACAACGTCTTTCTTTACTACTGCTCCTACAGCAGTCATCCAGCTATATGTTCCAGGTCTTATTACTATGCCTCCGCGCCTCCACGGATCTGATCTCTGTTCGACATAGCAGAGCATGTACTTATGTACTCCAGCTATGAAAGAAAGATCTTTAGCGTACTCGTAGCCTCCTATCTCGGATGTCGATGGAGAAGGCTTATCGCCTTTCCATATGTGCCACGGAAATTTTTGTCTCGATAAGTGCCAGTACCCTATTGGGTGTACTGGGTCATTTGAGAGGAGAGCTACATAGACTCCAGTTTCATGGTCTATGCAGGCGGCTACGGGTTTTTCGGCAGGGATATCGAGTCCAGGGTATAGAGGAGCATATGTCTCTCCGCTAGGAGTGAGGAAGAATTCGGCTTTCTTTACAGCTACGTGAGATATAGCGAAGCTACCCATTCCAGCTGGATTATAAATAGTGTATTCTCCAGTTCCAGCTAAGGCCCCTAATCCGAGTTCTTCTTTGAGTACTATGACGAATCTATATAGGAGATAGCTTTCGTTTACTGGTAGAGCGTAGAAGTCGAAGGCTTGCCCAGAGAGCCTAAGGTTCCACTTTCTCTTAACAACTACGAGTAGAGGTCCTTTAGACTCTACTGTTACCTTAGTTTTCATTGCAATAGCGTACATTTTTCCGTTAGAGTCTAGGACAGAGTCTATGAAGCCGTGGAAGAAGTAGAGTTCTGAGAGAGTAGTTCCAGGAGGCTTAAAGATTTTAGCGAAGTTTACTCCAGCAGAGGGGTCTCCAAAAAAGTCTATTGAGCCTGCAAAACTCAAGTTAAAGCCTACCGTAAGTAAGCCATTACTCACTTTAATGTAGTTTTTAGACTCCTCAACTGCTAAAATGCCTTCTACTTCATATTCTGGAGGCTTGCTCGTAAGGAGAATCTTGTAGACTTTAGAAGACTTTGGAGGAATATTTGCTATAAAACTAACTACAGCTGTCTTCACATACCCTGAATCATATAGAATATAGCCCCACATCTGTGAAATTGTCTCTTCGCCTTCTTCATCGACTACCTTAATGCACCCCGGTAGACACTCTTTATCGCTGAAAAACACTTCTACTGAGACTATACCCTTAAAGGAGACTTCACCTGTATTAACTAGCTTAAGTCTCCTCTCTTTTAGCTCAGGAGCCTTAACCTCGGTCTTTACAGATCCCCTTTCTGTAATTACTTCAATAGAGTACTTCTTCAGTGGAGCCCACGGATAGTATATGTAAAGTCTCAGCTTGGCTCCAGGCGTAATTATTGGGGTTTCTGAAGCCCACTTGACAGTAGCTCCATTAACCTTTACTTCACTAATAGTGATATTTGAGTCTCCTTTATTGACTAAAGTGAGCTTAAAAAGCCTCTCTACTCTCCACTTATCTATAGAAATACTACACGAAACCACCTCTACTTCCAGTGAGGGAGGTTTTAGAGTTAGAGTGAAGTAAAGCATGCTTGCTATCACAGCTATAAGTGAGATTAGCAGCAGGATTTTCTTCATAATACCATTTTACTCACCTCAGGCTAAAATATAAACGTTTACCAGTATTAAAATACAGTTATTAATATTAAAAGAATTATTACACCTTTCAGTTTAAATTTTATCCTATACTAGAAATATATGTCTTATAGCTATTTTACATTATTGAGTAACTCTTATTTGAAAGTACCTTACATAGCGAAGCATTATTTCCTTTAATAATTTATATTATTCTATCACTTTCAAAAATAAATGCTAAGACTTATATCTCTCTTATAC
>QMSB01000120.1 GCA_003650815.1 Thermoprotei archaeon
CATCTACACTCAAGACTCCTAGTAACAAACATTCATGAAGCCAGCCACTGTATATACACGCTAGCTTGTCGCTCAATCTATGGAAAAGTAATATTTTATGCAAGTGACCTAACTCTCTACCTATATGATATACTCCGGCATATGCATCCTTTAGAGAAAAAGTTCTCTATAAAAACATATAGCCACATAGAAGAAATTATAGCAGATATACTAGCAACAGCACTCTTAGGCCCAGCATATCCTATAGCATTCTTCGGCTCCTATCTTCTAAAGTCCTATCCTATATCCACGCATCCACCCGAAATCATTAGAGTATATTTAACGCTCAAATATGTTGAAGAAACATTAAATATAACAAATAACACCATAAGCTCTATATTATACAGAACTAAAGACTACATCGAAAATAAAATTAGCGAAGAAAATCACTATATTAAGACATACTATAGTATAGTTAATTCAGAAAAATTCCAAAAACTATTGATGGAAAAAATAGCTAAAGCATTAATAGAAGAACAGTATAATGAAGAAGACTTTGAGCAATCTTACGAAATATATAAAATACTAGAGCAAAGTAATTCACAAAAACTTAGGAAGCTAGAAAGACAAATGTATGATCAGGTCTTCACTCCCTTACACTTAATAAGTGCCATATGGATAAAACGGATAATGGAACCACGCCTTACAAGAGAGGAGAATAGCTTCGAAATATATATATTTAGACATACACTTCACATATTAAACTCCTTGAGAGCTTGGCTTGAAGGATTCATCAAAATAGTGACATAAGTTAAAAAATATTTTCATTTATCTTATTTAAAATGTTTCCGCTACACCAATAAGCGTCTCTGTATCTCTTATCCTTTGTCCTCCTTTTCTGCGCAATAGTGATGAAAACATAACTCTAACAACACTCTGACTACTACTACAGTACAGAACCTACCTCCTTGAACAAACCTGAAAACAACTCAAAGAAAAAGAAAACACCTAACACGGATAACAGTAACACTCTCACCACAATAACCACACCAAAATAACAATAGTATCACGAAAATCTACAAGGAAAATTAATAAGTGAATAATCTTTCCCAGAAAACCACATATCGCCATGCCTACTAACTATTAGGGGAATACCTATATATGATACCACTAGAAAACATTGAGAATTTAAGCCTATTATTGATACGAACACTTGAATCAAGCCTACCAGAACTTAGAAAAAATACGTTATATCAAGAGTAAAGCCACGAAGCCTGGTGGATACAGTATAGTACTCATAGAGCCAAACGTCGTAGCAGTTAAAGGATCAACATATATACTATATGATCCAAGTAGACGCAGTATAGCTATCGAAAGCCCTAACCCAAATGAACTACTATTAGTTTCAACAAAGTAGAAAACCTTCTAAAACACACAGGAAGCGACCCAAATAAAAGTACAATATTTTATGACCTACAGTCATTACCCTAATAGCTTCCACATAAATACGTTTACTCACAATTGCCTACGCCCATTAGTTTAAGTACCTCAATACTCTAAGTGCCTAAATCAGGCTTCTTCACTAGCTGATAACCTACCACTTATTCTCAAAGAACTTCTATAGCCATCAGTAAAACGGCTTTTAGTAAATACTAGTAGGAAGAAATAAAAGGGTAGGGGAGTATCTAGGATAGGGGGGTATCCTATTATGTACTTCGACCTAAGACCTAAAACAAGGCTAAAAGACTTCTATAATAGAGAAAAAGAATTAAAAGAATTGCTGAGAAGCATAAAGGAGAAAGACCCACTAATACTGGTTCTCGGACTAAGACGCTATGGCAAAACTTCACTAGTCTTAACTTGCTTAGAGGAATACAAAATACCGTACATATACCTGAACTGCAGACTACTGCCGTCACTAGGCCCAGTAAGTCCTAAAGACCTTGCTTTACTCTTAACTGAAAGCTTTAATAAGTTTCTAAAAAGAAGGAAAAAATACTTCAAAAGAATTAAAGAATTACTAGAAAGAATCGAAGAAATCTCCATAGCTGGCTTCGAAGTACGCGTCAAAGCCCCGAAAGCAGGGTATCAAACCGTAGTAAAAATACTCAACAGTATCAACGAGCTAAACGAGCACATAGTAATAGTCGTCGACGAGGCTCAAGAATTAAGAAGACTAGCCCGATACCGCTTCGACGCACTACTAGCATATACTTACGACCACTTACCTAACATAACAGTAGTACTAACAGGATCAGAAATAGGCCTACTCTACAAACTCATACACAAAGAAGACCCAGAAGCACCACTCTACGGCAGAGCATACCACGAAATAGTACTAAAACCCTTAACCAAAGAACAGTCAAAAGACTTCTTAATCAAAGGATTCAAACAGAAAGGACTAAATCCCCCCAACTGGTTCATCAACACAGCCGTAAAAAAACTAAACGGCGTAATAGGGTGGCTATCATACCTAGGATACCATACATCAAAACAAAGAAAATTCAGTCAAAAAACTATAGAAAAAACCCTACAAGAAGCCAGTAAAATAGCACTAGCAGAACTAGAAAGATTCCTAGCACTAAGACCACTAGCAAGAAAAAGATACACCACACTACTCAAAGAAATAGCACTCCTAGAAAAAGCCTCATGGAGCAAACTCTACAAACTCACACAAGCCGAAATAGGAAAAATCCCAAAACCAACCTTCAACCAGCTCCTAAGAAAACTCCTAGAAGCAAACTTCATCACAAAAGAAAACAACAAATACAAAATAACAGACCCAGTCCTCCAATACGCACTCAAACACCTAACCTCCCACTAAACATTTCAAAACTACACTCAGAAAATTAGGACATAAATAACAAAACTTATTTACTACTGCCTGTTACTACCCTCAGGGTAATCTCTATGAGTAGGTATATTACAGTCTCCACAAAAGTCCGTAGGGAACTTAAAGAAGAAGCCGAAAAACTCGGCATAAATATCTCCGAAGTTCTCAGAAAAGCTCTCGAAGAAGAAGTAAAAAGACGAAAACTAGAAGAACTAAAAAAGAAAATAAATGAAATCAACTATATTCTCAAAAAAATAGATATAGACCGCATAGTAAAACACATTAGAGAAACTAGAGAAGGCAGATAACTATGCGGCTGCTTTTTGACGCTTCTTCACTAATATATGCAATAAAACTCAGTAAAATCGAACTACTCTACGACAACTACCTTCAGTGGCTAACAATATATGAAGCTCTCAACGCCATATGGAAAGAAGCCTACTTAGTCAAAAGCATTACTATAAACGAAGCAAACAAACTGGTAAACATATTTACAGAAACCATAGACTTCATGAAAATATTAAGTCCACGTAATCTCGAACACAAAATACTCGAATACGCGAAAAAACTACACTTAACAGCATATGACACATCCTACATAGCACTAGCAGAAAAACACAACCTCATACTAGTAACCGAAGACAAAAAATTAAAAGAAAAAGCAAACAAAATAATCAAAACAATAAGCCTAAACAACATAGTAAACACTCGCTAAACACCTTAAATAACTCTAGCTCCACAAAACTACGAAGCTGAATCAAATAGCAAGCAACAAAGCCCAAAACAAGCAACTAATATAGGAACACAGCAAACAAGCCAACCAAACAGTCTCCCAAAATACTTCCATAAGCCACTCAGAGAAATTTCCCTAAACTCAAACCTATAGAACCTGATACAAAGGAAAATAACTAAAGTCCTCCCATCATCATCTTTTCAGCCGATAAAATAAAAACAGCACAGCAACAGCAACTAAAGGAATCAAAACAGCATCAAGCCAAGGAGGACCCATCTCAAAAACCACAGCAGCCCCAGCAACAACAGCCGTACATAAAGCCAAAAGATCAAATAAATCCATTTTCACAACAACTTCTCCCTTTTCTCCTAAAGCAGAACCAAGCGCCCTCAAAGCCCTCTCCACCTCACTCACATCAATCTTAACACCATTCATAAAAGCCTCCCAAACACAGCGAAAATCCTCATGCCTATTCAACAACACAAGCCCATGGTAAGCAAGCACAAAAGCACTCCCATACATCTCACGGTAAAAAAGCTCACACGCACCACGATAAAACTCCCTAGCAATCTCCCTACTCTCCACCACTACCACCACCCCTCCTCTTACCAACAACATACCCCACATAAAAACCAGCAAGAAGAGCCACAGCAACCGCAAGCCCCAGAATCCTATAAGGATACCTAGCCTCAGCCTCAAGCACAGCAACTCTCTCCTCAAGCAACTCCTTCTCACTCAAAGTAGCATTAAGCTCACTACGAGTCTCATTAAGAAGCCTCTCAAGCTCCAAAACCCTCTCCTTCAAAACACGATAATCAGGAATCTTCTCAAGAACCTCACTATAGTTAGCCCGAAGCTCCTCAATAAGCCTCCTCCAGTACTCACACTCATTCCTAAGACACTCAACCTCCCTCCTCAAACACTCAGTCTCATTAAGAAGCCTAGCACGCTCACTCTCAAGACTCTTCAACGGATAATATGGAGAAATAGCTCTCCTAACCTCAAGACCAAGAAGCCACCTAACAACATTCTCCAACAAAACCCTATTATCATAAACATCCTCAGCAAAAATATACGGAGCAATAGCAGCAACACGCCCCTTATAAACCCTACCCAAAACAACCAAAGCATAACGCTCCCCCCACCAACTCTCATTAGCCGAAACAACCCCAAAACACCCCTCCCTATAAACACTATAATAACCACAAACACACCACTCCCTCACACCAACACACCAAACACCAACCAAAGCCTCATGATCCGCTATAAGACCCGTACAAACATTACACACAGGCTCAGCATAACTATAAAACAACTCAATATCCCGTAAAACAACATTACAGTCCTCAGACTGCACCAAAAACAAAAACGAACAACCCTTTTTCAACCCAACCTCCAACAACTCCCCCATCTCCCTCGCATACCCCTTACTAAAATGAAGAACAACAATCAACCTATAACCACGCCCCTCAACAAACCTACCAGCACCCATCTGATCAACAAAATTCCTCACTATACTGCCCCAAAAATAATCAACCTCACCTAAACCACTCAAAACATCCTTCAAACAAGCATACTCAGGCAACCAAGGATACACAGGATTATCGTAAATAACAAGAATCCTAGGCCTACCATCCGGCCCAGCCACCAAAGACCCCCGCATAGCAAAAACCACAACAACCACCAACAACACTGCACACAATTCCCTAACACCTAAAAAAGAGATCCTCAAACCACATCTCATACTATCCACAATTTTTAGAAAACAAATATAAAGTTAACGTTAACATAAAAAGCACAATCAAAATAACATATTTCCCATGAAAACTACATTTAAAGACTCATCCTTACGATACTTCCTTC
>QMSB01000121.1 GCA_003650815.1 Thermoprotei archaeon
ACTTCTAATCTTCTTTTTTCAGCTACCTTCTCATCCAACGATTTCAGTGTAGTTAATGTTGCTTCGAGATTCTCTTTCTCCCGTAATAGTTTGTCGTGCTCTTCTAGATATTTTGCATACTCGCTTCGAATTATAGAGGTTATTGCTTTTTCAATTTTTAAAAGATCTTCGTCAGTAATTTCCTTGCCACATACAGGGCATGTTTTCTTTCTCTTTCTAAGAACTTCTTTAGTTACTGATAGTAACGCTCTCTCGTACTCTATCAATCCGCTTATTTCAGCTAGCTTGCTCTCAATTTCTTCAATTTTGTCTTTTACTTCTTGAGAATTGCCGTATTTGGAGAGTAAGTCTTCGTACTTATCTTCGTAAGATTTAAGTTCTTTGATGTGATGTGTTAGGATTCCTATTCTAGTTAGAAGTTTATCTTTTTGTACTTCGAGTGTTGCAAGTTCGTTGTTTAGCTTGTTTAGTTCTTCTTTTATATAGTAGTATCTGTCGTTAACTAATTCTAGTGTTTCTTGTAGTAACTCTAGAAAATGAGGTAAATTCTCTTCAGTGACTTCTTCTTTCCTTAGCTTTTCTGCTTCTTTATAAGCTAGTAGAGAAATGAGTAAATCAGCTAGTTTGAATCTGAGTTTATTAAGCCTAGGAAGTAATTCAGAAATTAAGGCTTCTCTTTTTACTTCAGAAATTCTCATTTTTATATTATTGATTACTGCTCTGTACCCAGCGATCTCCTCTTTAAGCTTCTTATATTCAGGTTCCTTCTTCTTGAGTTTGTTTAGAGTTTCTTCATAGTACTCTATATTAGAGTTTATATTTTCTAATTTCTTTTTAAGTTCATTAACTTTGTTGTTCATTACAACTAACTCTTTTCTCATGGTTTCTATGTCGCTGATTTCGGAGAGTTGCTTCTTAAGACCTGCAATCTGTAGTTCTGTAAGAGTTATTTGTTCTTCAAATTTTCCTAAAGATATAGCTCTGAACACATCTTCAAGTATTTCAATTCCAAAGAGCCTATCCATGGCTTCTGCTCTTTGAGTTGGAGTACCGTACATTAGCGCTTCTAACTCTCTCTGTCTTATGTAGACTTGCTTAGAGAAGTCTTCAATACTTAAACTAATTAAGTTTCTTATGAACTCAGAAATGGTGTCTGAAGATGCTCCCTTTAGAACTTGTTCTCCATTTACGTATATCCTTGTCCTAGTTTTTCTACCTCTTTCCTTGAATCTGACTATCTCATAAACTACTCCTCTTTCGATGTCTTTTAACTTTGCGCGTACATATGCATATTTGCTGAAGTCATTCACTAAGTCATCTAGTCTTAGAATCCTAGAAGACTTGACGTCATATGTTGTTCCAAATAATGCGAATTCTATAGCGTCTAATATCGTTGATTTGCCACTACCTACAGGACCTAATAATAGGGTTATGTTATAATTTAAATTGAGTTTTATCTTTGAGCTTGCATACTTAAACCCCTCTAGCTCTATTTCTTCAAGGATTAAGTTCCTCGTCATATTTAACAGCCTCCTCAAATAGTTTCTGAATTAACTCTTCTACAGCCCTCTTACCGTCCTTCAGGTAAGCCTCTAGTATCTTAAGGGCTAATTCCTTAACTTCGGGGTCTTTTATTTCTTTCTCAAGAGCCTCCTTTATTAGCTCAGTAAGCCCAAATTTTCTCTCCACGTTATTCCCCCCTACCTCTCTTGGATAATTCGAGCAACCATGGATTATCCTTTACAAAACTTGGTAGTTCTTCTCCAACCTCTATACTAACTCTTTCCTCAGTCTCGCTCACTAACGTTTGTGTTCTTGCAGTAAGTGGTGTTGAGGCAATAGCAGCTCTTAAAGAATTAACCTCATCGAACACTCTCGATAACTGATTGGTGAGGTCCCTAACTGAGCTAATCACGTTATCGAGGTCCTCGCGGTATCTTTTTATTGTCTCTTCAACACGTAAAATTTTCTCTTCTAGTGCTGAAATCTTCCTCTTTATGTCTTTGCTTATCCCTATAGAAAGTGCTCTCTCAAATGGTCTCGCAGGTATGATTTCCTTAACTGTTCCATCAGTACTAATGCTAATAAGACCTATTCCAACATCTTCAAAGAGTTTCCCATCAAGGATTGTGGGCTTGACGTATTCTTCAGGTAATACTAAATATACCTTATTCGCATAACTCGTCAATTTAGAAAGCTTAGCTAGCTCTAGGTAAATTAATTTCCTTAATTGGGGATCTGAGAAAGCTTTTTGAAAGAATATTGAGAAAAAGATAATATTATCCCCATCTCTAACAATAAGGTCTATTAATTCAGCTAGAGAGGGTGGTAAGAGTACCTCTTCTGCGAGTAATAATTTAAAATTTTTCTTAGCTATATATTCCTTCAGATAATTAATGATTTGAGTTCTACTAAGTAACACTCACCTGCCACCTTATCTCCACTTATACCATCCTTCCATTCTCCTCCAACTCCAGAGGTAGTCATCGGGAACTGCAATACTATAAACTATACATCCCTTCCAGACTGAATACATTGGATCCCTTGTTAATTCCACAATAGCATCTATATTCCGTTCCTTGAGTAACGCTTTTATCTTTGTTGCAGCATCAACTGCTACATCTTTAAGTAATTCAGGGACTTTCCATGCAAAGTTCCCTCCACTGAGTATGATTCTCTTGTATAAGTGTGGTTGGAGTTCAAGAGGCGTTTTTTGAGCTGACTTTATTATTGCATCAGCTAAGTTTATAGTTCCCCTAATAATTTCATCTCCCAGCCTTGTATCTCTAGGTCTAGGCATTCCTCTCTTATAATAGCTTTCAAATATTTCGTTCTCTGGGTCAAATACTATTTCACCTATTAAGAATCTCATCCACGAATTATCTCCTAAGTCTATTACAGTCGGTGTATTGGGGACTTTAAATACTGCTCTAAACCTATCCTTATCTTCTCTCGCTTTCTTTATAGCTTCGTTTAAGTTCCTAGGAATAAGTCCTATAGCTTCTTTTACCATTCTGACAAGCTTCTCCTCATGAACTAAATCGCCATACCCTGAGTCTTTTAATATTTCTGCAGTGATGTCATTTGCTTCTGCTCCGCCTCTGTTAAGGGAGATTATGGCTCCTCTTATGGGGTAACGTGAAATTGGAGTTATTTGAGTATTTCCATGACCAGACTCGACCACTATGCATGTTATAGTTTTCTGAGCTATAGCCACAGCTAGAGGTTGGGGTATTATTGTTACTGCCTTTACTACACCGTACTCTTCATCAATTTTCTTGTGTATCTCAAATACTTTTTCGTACATATACTTAGGTGCAATTGCAGACAAGGCTGCTGTGACATAGAAGCCTTTGAATTTAGGATCACTTGGTTTAAATTTCAGCAAACCGTATTTAGTTATCTCATAAATGACACTCCATGCTCTCTCATCGTCCTTACCTATAACTCCGTCCCTCATAGGGTAGACAAGGAAGCGAGCCATGTCTTCTCGTGATCCCAAATACATGGAGACCTCAGGTCCTACGATTATGTTCTTAGTGATACCAGCTATTCGGTATACAATAGAGGACTTATCTATAATGAAGCCTCTGTTCTCTATTACATCAGGTCGCTCTGCTACAGGACCGAATTTGTATTCACTTGTTCCGTAATCCTCTCCAAATGCATACTTTCTTCTATACTCTTCTATTGAAATCATAGCTTCACCTAGCACTGATTACAACTCTCAACTTGATTTTCGTGAACTGCTTAAAAAACGTAACTTTTCGCTATGTCAGGCGTAAAGTCTCTCTTCACCAGTTATGTATCTCATTTGAACTAACCTGTCCATAATTTCCACAAATTCCCTTTCTATCATCTTTTTTCTCTTTTCATATTCTTCCTCACTTATCTCTCCCCTTTCTCTCATTTTAATTAATTTTTCAAGTTCCTTTTCTAACTCTTTCTTCCTTTTTTTGAGCTTTTTGAGGTATTCGAATGGATCTTCCCTACTCACATTTTTCCACCAGACTTACATTTTTATACCCTTTATTAAGCATAACCACTCAAGAGGTGTGGCTATGAGCTTAATTGAAGTCAAGATAATATTTGAGATTGGAAAGAAGCTTGTGCTTAATGGAATTCTTAAGAAGAGCCTGGCTCCTTTAACTATCAAAAGGTTACTGATGAATACTCCTTATAGTACTAGATGCTACTTTTTTGGAAGTAAAGTAGTATACTTGCCCATAAACCTAACAACAGGAGAGGAAAAAAGCACCTATGAACTTAAAAGAGGCGACATATTTTACTGGATAACCGGAAAGAGCATTGGTGTAGCATTAGATGACATCAGGTTCCCACAGAGAGTTAACTTACTTGGAAAGCTTTTAGGACCAGTGGAAGAGTGGGCTAGAGTTAAAAGAGGAACTGAAGTTATAATAAGACTTGAGGAGTGAGCTTATGAGTATTGAAATTCATCCTCCAAAGATTTTAAAGGTTTCGAGGTTAAGCGATTTAGCTAGGTTTGCAGCATCATTAGCCACATTAGGCTCGTCTGTGTACATTGTGTATTTCCCTTATAAAGGAAAGCATATTTATGGTCTACTGACGGTATACAGAGACTATTACAAGTACTATGGTGTCCCGATATTTTACTACTTTGAGGCTGAGAAGAAGCTAAATGGTGACTATGTACTGGTAAAATTGGATGAAAAGGAGAGAATTGAAATAACTAGTGGTACCAAACCGGGATGGATGCATATCCCAATAGTCTCATTAAAAGAAAAACCTGACTTCATAGAAATACCCTAGGTGATTAATTTTGATATTAATTATTGAAGGGTTAATAAGTTATGTTATCGTGACTTTTGTTATAATTAAAGTGTTAAAAGGAATAGGAAAAAGGCAACGTAGGATAATGTTAATTCTTGAGGGCTACATATTGGCTAGCTTAGTGTTCAGTACTCTCAACTTATTTGGAAGCAGTTATGTAATGGAGTTATTACCAGTGAGTATACTTGAAATTTACATCAACTCCTTATTACATTTAGGACTGGTTCCCTATGCTTGGATGGTATTGATAAAGAAAGTTAGATAAAAATATTTAGATGACTACTTTATTATTGTAATAATCTATTCTATTTTTATTGTAAAACCTCTTTTACGTTCTGCTTCAGCTTTCTTTACA
>QMSB01000122.1 GCA_003650815.1 Thermoprotei archaeon
ATTTTATTTAGTGTGGAGCCTGGAATACCTCTTTTGAATAAGTAATTTTAACTAGATCATGGTGAATATTACTTGGGAACTATTTTGAAGTATCTAGTAGGAGCTGACTTAGGTACTACTGGTGTAAAGCTCTATGTCGTAGACTATGAGGGACGTATAGTTAATGTAGTTAGGAAAAGCTATGAATTAATTTTCCAGGATCCTAGATTAATTGAACAAAATCCAGATGACTGGTGGGCTGCTTTCATCAGCTGCTTAAAGAAAGTAGCTAAGAGATACAATGTATCTGCTATAGCCCTATCTAGTCAAGCAAATACTCTACTCCTCTTAAATGAAAGAGGACATCTTCTATCAAACGCTATTTCATGGCTTGACCAACGAAGCTTTAAGGAAGTAAACGAACTAATTGAGTCTTTTGGGTCAAAGTATCTTCATCAGAAAACTGGAATGATACCTAATCCCGGCTTTACTGCTCCTAAACTTCTCTGGTTAAAGAAAAATAAAAGAAATCTGCTATCAAAAGCTAAGAAAATACTGTTTTCTCCTCAAAGTTACATAGTATACAAGCTTACTGGTGAAGTAGCTGTAGATAGAAGCTTGGCTTCATTTAGCATGTTATATGATCTGAGTAAAAGAACATGGTTTTCTGAAATACTAGAGTATATCGGCGTCGATTCAAATCTACTACCCGATGTCTACTACTCTTACGAAGTAGTAGGATACGTTAAGAATGAAATAGCGTCTAGACTAGGATTAAGTACAGGAATTCCAGTAGTTATAGGAGCACATGACCAATGCTGTGCCACACTAGGAGCAGGAGTTTACTCTCAAGGACCAGTTGTAGACTCAACTGGTACCGCAGGAGTAGTATTCTATGTAGCAGAAAAACTTCCTAGAGAAATACCAGAAAGCCTTCTAGTATATCACTATGTATTCCAAGACACTTGGGCTATACTCGGGACTCTCTCAGCTTCAGGAGCTCTAATAAACTGGCTTATAGAATTCACTGGAGGGAAGTTTTCTCACGAGAAACTTGAGCGTGAAGCCGAGAAGATACCTGCTGGGTCTGATGGAGTCATCGTAATACCTTATTTCTCAGGCTCATTTAGGCCTGATGTACCGACAGGCGCTAAGGGAGCTATTTTAGGTCTCACTCTATTTCATAAGCCTCACCACGTCTACAGAGCTGTAATGGAGGCTATAGCTTTTGAGCTAAAGTACTATTTAGAAACTATCAGAAGTCTAGGCTATCCTCTCTCTGAGGTCATAGCTGTAGGTGGAGGCGCTAAAAGTCGTTTGTGGAGAAAAATTAAAGCGAATGTATTTGAGCTACCTGTACTTAAGCCCGAGATAACAGATACTGCTCCTCTCGGAGCGTGTATTTTAGCTGGTATAGGCTCAGGAATCTTCAAAAATATCGGGGAAGCAGTAAAAATAGTTTCATTTGAAGAAAAAATTAAGCCAAATAAAGACCTCGTCAATACTTATAGGAAGCTTTACGAGAAATACTTAGATTTATCTAAGAAAATATGCTTAGAGTACTGTGAAATCTAAGTCTCAATATATTTTATTCCAAAAATCCTCGTAAGTATCCTGAGATATTTTCTTAAGTCTCCATAAGCTAAAGCATAGTGCTGGCTCATAATGTTCTCTATAAAAGCCTCGACTTCTCCTTTAAGCTCTACTTCAGCTGCAGGAAAAAGCCCTTGCCTTAGCTCAGTTTCCACTACTTCGCCTAACGCGACGTGAAGCCTATACTCTCCTGAAATAAGCCCTATTCTAGCTAAAGTTACTTCACCTTTCTTGAGAACTATGCCGCTTCTAAGACCTCTGAAAAAGTACTTGTGTCGACCTATACCCATTGTCTTCTCAGCCGAAAGCGTTAACGGCGCAAACCCGCAACTAGACAAATAGACCTTGTTTCCTCTAATGTCTACTAAGTCTCCATAGTAAATAGGCTGATTTGTTAAGTAATGTAATATAAGCATAGTAAGCGTCAATGGGATATCTCCTTCACACGAAGAAACTACCCCCTCATCAGCTAACACTGATAGAGGGACGCAGGGCACGAAGCCTAAGTCCTTGGAAAACTCGTACTGACACTTAACTGTAAGCGAAGATAATTTATATTTTTTAACAAGATTTTTCAGCGCAATATAGATTTTAGCAGCCTTCACTAAATCTTCTCTACTCACATCACTTTCAATAAAGTATTTCCTAAGCCAACTATCAATAACACTCATTACTTCATCTTCCTTTACTCTGTCCACTTCTTTAAAGACTTCAGAAGTATCTATGTGCGCCACATCTATCCCGAATACTTTTCTAAGAGAAAATGGATCAAACATTGCTGTATACATTCCCATTGAAGCATAGCCTACAAGCCCTATTCTAGCCTCTCTAATTCTTCTAGCAACACTCGACGCTAAGCAAATAGTATAGACTTTATCAATAGTATCTATCTCGTCAGGCATACCCACTATGAAAAACGGTTTAAGTCCGACAGCCTCTAGGCTTGCTTTAAGTACTGAAGCTCCCGGAAGAGAACCTGTAGACTTTCTTTTATCATCCTCGTAGTACATTCTCAAACCCCATACAATCAAAGGGTACTGAGAAAGCTCTAGCGCTAAGGAAACAGCATTTGGAGCCTCAATCCATGTAGCTACAAAAAGTACAGTAGAGTCTGGCCTATACGAAGCAACGCTCTTCACCACTTCCCTAACACTATTTCTCTCGCAGACTTCTTTACACAGTAAAATTTCTACACCTCTTTCTCTAAGCCTATCGACAGCTTTCTTAACGAATCTTTTAGCTATCTCAAATGGGTAGTCGGAGTGAAAAAGAGGAATAAAAGCTACTTTGATTCCCATATATGGATTAGTAGCCGCGATTATTTAAGACTTTTATAGGAAATAACAGATACTAGAGCTTAAGAAAACTTATGGAACAGTCTACTCACTTCGACTTGAGTAATTCAAGAGCTTCTTCGGCACTCCTACCATCCTTAACTATGGCTCTTATAGCCTTCATCATAAGCTCTGGACTCTCATGCTGAAAAATATTCCTACCTATACAGACTCCAGCAGCTCCAGCTTTAACAGCTTTCTCCACTATTCTCAAAATATACTCAGAGCTCTTCTTCGAGCCACCTGCTATTACAACAGGCACTGGACACACATCAACGACTTCTTCGAAAGGCTCTGCGTAAACAGTCTTAATTATATCGGCTCCTAGCTCAGCTCCAACTCTAACAGCTATTTTAACCGCCTCTACTCCTTCACCTAAACTCCGCGTGGGAAGACATTCGCCTAGCACAGGTACTCCCCAGCTGTCGCATACGTCAATCAGCTCTCCAAAAAGCCTGACCGCATCATTATAGTTTTCTCCACCCACATGTAGTGTAAAAGCTACAGCATCGGCTCCGAGTAGCAAAGCTTCTTCAACACTCGAAATAATAGTCTCAAAAGAAGTCTCGTGAGGTACGTAGAGAGCTCCTGAAACTCTCAGTATGAAGCCTATTTTCTTCGCATATCTAGAAAGCTCGCTACTATACCTTTTCAAGAGCCCCTTATGTAGAAGAATAGAGTCAGCGCCACACCTGATGCCAAGCTCGATAACTTTCCAGGAGTCCTCAATACCCTTGATAGGCCCCATGTAGCCTCCGTGGTCTATAGGAAAAATAATGCTCTTACCACTCTCTAGATCAAGTACTCTCCCTAATTTTATTCTTTTACCATAGCCCATTTATCCACCATATCATTAAACACGCTTCAGTACATATAGTTAAGCACACTAAGTTATTTTACTATTCGAGGAGCTATCTAAATGTGGAGAAAATACTCTTATGGGAAATGACCTGGGAGGAAGCCAGAAAACACGTTGAAGAAAACAGCCTAGTAATAGTTCCTGTAGGCTCGTTTGAAGAACATGGACCACACTTACCTCTATCAACAGACTCTATTATTGTAGAGGAAGTAGCTAAGAAAGCTGCAGTGAAGCTCGCAAAGGAAATACCTGTAGTCGTAGCGCCGACAATATTCCTCGGCTATGAATCACCTAATGTGAGAAAGTACCCGGGGACAATTTCGCTCAAAATAGAAACTTTCATTAACCTAGTATACGACTACCTGTGTAGCCTAATAGATCACGGGTTTAAGAGAATTCTAGTCATTAATGGTCACGGACAAAACTATGGTGCCTTGAGAGTAGCCTTAAGAAAAATATACGAAGATAAAGGAGTTCCGGTAACACTAGTCTCCCTCTGCCTTTCACTAGCTAAACCAGTAGCTGAGAAGTACAGGAGATCAGAGTCAGGTGGAATAATGCATGCAGGCGAATTAGAGACATCGCTAATGCTCACACTAAGAGAAAACCTCGTTAATTTAAGTAAAGCAGTAAAAGAAGTATCTAAGCCTCCCTCAACTATACTTACGGCAGATTTAACAGCCCCAGGTAAAGTATTCTTAACTACATGGAGCTACTGGAAAACAGAGAAAGGTGTACTAGGGGATCCAACTAAGGCAACAAAAGAACTCGGTGAGAAAGCACTAGAGAAAATCACAGAAGAAATATACACTATAGCTAAAGAGCTATACATTAAAGTATTCCCTAAAATAGAAAAAGAAAATATCACTTAACACATTCACACAATATAATATAGTATTAATGATATGTATCATTAGCAGTAGACCTTTTCTAACATACGAGTCTTACTGACCCTACTTTCATAACATTATCTCAGATACTAGCTTATCTTATGAATAAGCTAAGCTCGAAGCCCGCCGATAAGGTTTACTACTATGCTACAGAATACTGAAGTAGACGTCAAAGTATTCTCTAGTAATCTTATGAAATCAAGAGCTCATAATACAGTCTCTCTTCCACATTAAAAGACTTCGCACTAAAGGGTACTTATCATTAACAATGATGACTAATTCTTTTAGAACTACTTTAAGCGTAAAGTGTCAATCTCTATGCATAGAGAGATAACGCTTATATATATA
>QMSB01000123.1 GCA_003650815.1 Thermoprotei archaeon
ATTTATAAAAGCTGTACTGCATACTTGCTTGCTCTCATTATTTTCTCTAGAGTCTTTTCCTAACCTCTGTTAGCACCTCTGGTTTCTCTCTAATAACTATGTAGTTCTCTTATTGCCTCTTTCACCGACTCCTCTCCCAGCGCACTTATAGCTCTTGCTGGACATGAGAGACTCATATGCACTACATCCTATATACAGTCCTATTAAGGCCTTAAACGGCTGAGTTCTTTACCTCTACTGAAAGCCTTAAATACTGCTAGCTGCTGGGACCATATTTTTAAAATAAAGCGTTAAAAAGATGCAGACTATTTGAGGGAGAGGAGGACTAATCCTTTAAAATCAGTGTCTCTTCATCCTCTCTTTAAACACTTTAATCAGCCTTTCCTTCTCCAATAAACACTCTATCACCTATAAGCATAGCCTACAGCATGCATTAATATTATAGTCAATGATTAAATTAAATCGATTACATCGATAGAGTCTTGTGTAGCGAGTCTTCTTATATTCCCGCACAACACTACTGCAAAGCTGACACTTCTTACCTGAAGCCCTTTTCTCAATGTAAATACAGTTCTCGTAGTAAGCCATTTTTCTAGTAGTTTTGAGTAGAGTATGCTGTAAATTAGTATTCCTTAATCCCCAGTCATAAGGGGCATCAATGATGATAATTGTGGGCACGTCGAATTCTCGTATAATCCCTCTAACTCTATAGACAACCTCCTTACGAAAACCACTATTAAGCCTCTTAACCTTACTATGAACACTTCTGAGCAATTTATAATACTGATATTTCTTTAAAACATCATATAAGTGCTGTAGCTCATAAATTTCCTTCCACCAGAGAGCATGATTTGCTAGGCGAATAGGAAGCCTCGAAATATTACTCTTTAAGAGATTTTCCATAGATTGCCGACGACTTCTGATTCTTATTTACTCATTGTATACTCTTATTTCATAAACTCTAGCAGACCTATCGCCATTAGTCGAAAGAACTTCAAGTCTAAGAGCCTCCGCTCTCACTCTCTTGAATCTATGAATTCTCCTTCTCTTGTAGTTATTCTTAACGTAGGTTACCTCCTCCCATTCTCTGTTCTCCTTTTTGACGAGAAGCCTATAGTCTTTAACTAGCTCAGGCGCTACGCCGTAGTAACCCCACAGCGGTCTATCGAGATTATTGTCGAAAGTCAGGTACACTGTATTGAATTCTACTGGTTGATTCCACGTGAGTTCAATCCACTGAGGAAACTTTTCTGAAGGATCGCTTATCCATATGTTTGTCGCCCTCTCTGGTCTAGCTTGACCGGAAATCACTTGCTCGGGGCCGTAAGGCTTACTCTCAGGTTTTAGTTTAAACAAATAGGTTCCTCTGTGTCGCTTAATAGCATAAACCAGTGGGTCGAAATTGTTTAGTCTATTCCATGCTCCAGCCTGCGTTCCTAAGGGTTCTTCACGGCTAAATGCCCAGCTCACTGACTCCGATGGCTCAAGCATTATCCAGTAGGGGTTGTTTGGCTCCAGCTCTACTTCAAAAAACAGCTCAACCCAGTTTTCGCCGGGAGGAACCTCTGTTTCAACTACTTTAATATCTTCTTTACTTCTAAAGTCATCGATAAATTCTCCTTTTCTCAAGTGAGCTACTATAGACTTAGGTGACGAATCACTATTTCTTAAAAGCACATAGACAGCCTCAAGTAGCTCTTCTGATACCACAAATGATTGAGCTCTAACTCTGTCTAGTGGCTCGTATTTTGTCGGTTTCTCTGGAGGCTCTAATGTTGCTTGCGAAGAAGCCTTCACCTTTGCTTTCAAAGCTAAATCTTTTTCATCTTCGTTTTTGATTCCAGGAATGTAGCAGTCTTGTTTTAAGAGAAGTTGCTGAAGCTCCTTAATACGTTTCTGGTAGAGCTCTCTTGGAGTAATTCCATATTTTACGCAGAGATAAGCCGCAGTTCCGGCTGCCTGGCCTATAATGGCGCATGTAGCCATGAGCCTAGTTGTCCCTAGGGCTACATGTGTTACACTAATATTTCTTCCAGCGAACATTAAGTTCTTGATGTTCTTTGAGTAAATACATCTGAAAGGAATAGTAGGTCTTCCCATTAAGTGTAGCATTAGAGCAGGTTTCTCTCTACTCCATATACCTTCTGGCGGGTGAATATCGATAGGCCATCCTGTATAGGCTATTGCGTCTGAAAACTGCCTGAGTGAAACTACATCGTTTTGAGTTAAAACATAGTCTCCGGTGAATCTCCTAGACTCTCTCTTCCCTGGAATTACACCTATCCAGTCGACAGCATAGGTCTCAGCTCCATGGTCTCCTCTGTTCTTAATGTGATCTATTACTCCGTAAACTATTTTGATGAGCTCGTCGCGTATCTCTTCAGCGTCTGCTATAGTATCTTTAACTCCACCATATTCAATCCACCAGAAGGTCTCATTTCGATAGAAATGTGCATGTGCTCTGTAGGGTAGATCGTTATCAGAGAGAAACTTGTATGCCCAGTCAGGCGCTTCAAAGCGTACAGGTTTACCTACGTTCTTTAAGAGAAATGTTATTGTATTGCCCATAGTGTAACTGTCTGGTTTCTCGGGAGCCATCGACTCACCAAACTCACTTCTCCCTTCACGACCTTTACGGTACTCTGCTCCAGCTTCATACGCTACTCTGCCATCACCGCTAGCGTCAATAAAGATAAGGGCGTGAAATCTGAAGACTTTCTCTGTTGTTATCTGCTCTCCAATAATCCATTTAATGAAGCCGTTTTCCACGTGAGGACTTTTCCCCACGGTGTTTAAGTAGAGGTCTAGGTTTGGTTCACGTTTGCATGCTTCCCAGAGCACGTGATCCCATAGCGACCTACAATTAGTAGGATTGCGCTTAGCGTTTTCTGTTAGTAATTCATCTATAATACCAGTTTCCCGCGAATACCTGTATTCTCCACCGTGACAAGCACCGCCTACAGGAACTCTTATTTCGGAGCTAGAATTACCTCCTAGAACAGGTCTGTCTTGAATTAAGGCTGTCTTAGCCCCTAGTCTTGCAGAAGCTATTGCAGCACATACTCCTGCCAGTCCCCCTCCCACTACGACGACTTCATATTTTTGAGTAATGATTTTACGCACAATAAATATTGGCAAAAAGGTAATTAAGGTTTAGTAGGGGATTTCCTTGAGTTATTTTTCTTATGGTTTCTTGATAAAATCACTGTGCTAGCACAGTATAGTGCTGTTAGAGTCCACGCTAGATTATAGGCGGCCCAGAGAGCTGTGATTAGGTAAAATAAAGTTCCTCTGAGCAGACCGTATATTAGTACTAAAGCATTTATTATAGATAGTACTAAGGGTACTTTGCTTTCCCAGAGAAGTTTATGGAACTTCTCTCCCTTAGCTAACTTTCTAGTAACCTCGAATGTAACTTTTTTTCCTATAAGAGAGGAAAAGAAAGCCTTTGAGTAGCTCTCAGCTACAAGAAGCCCCACGGCCTGGCCCCTAAATGCCGATGACGTCGTATAGCCCATTAGAGATAAGGGAAAAGTGAATATTAGAACTTGTAAGAACGTTAGGTTTACTACAATAACTATATACTCTATTATATCAGTTACAATGAGGAAATTAAAGCCTAGGAGTGTAGCTAGCGGAAAGAGCTGTGAGGCTATTGATGCTAGACCTACTAAGTACCACATTATTGAAAATAAGTAACTGAATCTCTGGGGCCACGACAGCTTCCCGAACATCTTATAGTAATCCTTAAAGAGATCAAAGGATC
This sequence comes from Thermoprotei archaeon, assembly GCA_003650815.1. Lineage (GTDB taxonomy): Archaea > Thermoproteota > Thermoprotei > Thermofilales > B15-G2 > B15-G2. The sequence continues at coordinate 3,767 of QMSB01000123.1, forward strand.
CTTTAGCCCACCTATGTTGCTGCTTTCTAAGAGCCTCTAATTCGTCGGGAACTAGTCCGTAAGCCAGTATGTCTTCAACCATAGTTATTTTAAGTCCCCTAGGATGCCACTTTTTAAGGCTTGTAGCAAGGTCTTCAACTATAGTTGTGTCGTCAAATCCTCCAGCCTCCTTTATGCTCTTCGTTCTACCAATCCAGTTAGACCCAACACAGAAAGCTGAGTTAACAACACTACAACCCTTCCTCATTATTCCATAATCTAATTCGTAGCCCATGTTCGACGCGAAAGTTATAGCGTTCTCGTCATAGTTACGGAACTTCTGAGGGAACATTATTACATCGTACTCAGGGTTAGCTTCAGCGTATCCCACAAGCCTTTTAACCATGTTTGGCTCAGGTAAATGATCTATATCAAGTACTATAACGTACTTAGTGTCGATCCTTTTTAAAGCAGTATTTAGTGCTCCTCCTCTATATCCATCTCTATTGCTTCTAGCTATATAAGTTACATTAAAGCCTCTCTTCTTAAGCCACTCAAATGATTTCTTATTGTTAGGCTTTCCGTCTTTAAGATCTTCTACAATAAACACCTTTAACTTATCTCTAGGGTAATCAATATTTGAAACAGCTTTTACGAAGAGATCGGATACTGTTTTAGGTTCATCGTAAGCTACCGTCACTAAGGAAACTGTCGGCAAGTTGTCTGAAGACAGCTTCTTACACTTAATGCGCTTAAACTTGTAGAGCCTCATCATATTTACTGCTATATTAATCACTATTAAGAACCATATAATGTGAACGAATAGAAAGATATATGAGAAAAAGGAGGAGAGATCTACGTGAAGCGCATTATATAACGTTAGCAGAGTAGATGTATAGACTAGACTTAGCCCTAAGAGAAAGAAGTAGTATTCTTTGCTGGGCCTGAATTTCTCTCTGCTCTTAGGCTGTCTCATGTAATCGCTAAAGCTAAATTAGTGTGATATTTAAATTTTTCTATAGTATTTATTTTTTTGTATCGCATTTTTTCTCATAGTAAATAAATCGCATCTCTCTACTTATTCTTTATTTAAGCATTTTGATTTATATTTGAATTGTTTTAGTATGTAAC
>QMSB01000124.1 GCA_003650815.1 Thermoprotei archaeon
ACATAGACGGAGATTATATTACACCAAAGGATCCAGAAGCTCCTCCTGGAGCGCCTATTAAAGCTAAAGATCACTTAATTATAATACCTTATGGTCTGGCAATACGTGTAGGAGGTTATGTTGCTTCAGTAGCAGTAACGTCGCCCTATCTCAGTGTAGTAGAGAAGGGTGCTAAAGATATATCAGAGCACTTAAGTTACCTTGCAGTATACTGTTCTGACGGTAAGCAAACTTATCTTTCTAGGTGGATTAGAGGATACGAGCTCAGGGGATTAAGTCAGATAAGCATACCTCTGCTTGTAGTAATGCTGTCACTTCTCAATGTAATGATAGCAGCTGTATACGAAAGACTTAGAGAAATAAAGATATATAGTGTTCTCGGGCTCTCACCAATGCATGTAGCAATCATGATATTTTCAGAGGGCTTTGTTTACGCAGTATTGGGAGCTACTGTAGGCTACTTAATAGCACTAGTTCTCAGCTATATAGTGTCATTAGTTTATCCGGGAGTATATCCAGTAGATTTCTCTTCACCTTACCCCGCGCTATCAATACTCTTCTCAATGGCGGCAGTAGTAGTATCTGGAGTATATCCTGCAGTAAAGGCTTCTGGCTATGTAACACCTTCACTTGAGAGAAAGTGGAAGATACCCACTAAGCCCTTAGGAGACAGATGGTACATACCCTTACCGATGAGTGTATCAGATATTAGGAGTGCAAAGGGGCTATTAGCCTATATAGCAGAATACTTGACTGCAACATCTATGGAGGAGAAGTTCCGTGTAGAAGAAGAACCAAAGCCAGTAGTCAGCACTATAGCTGGTAGAAAAGCGATAGGTTTCGATATTAAGGTCAGGCTCCCGCCATATGATGCAGCACTAGTAGAAGACGTGAAGATAGTGGCCGTAGAGAGACCAGACGGTAAAATATCTATTGGAATCGACGCTAAGCTTGTTTCAGGAAAACTCTACCTCTGGGCACCAGGACATAGGAATTTCGTAGATGAGGTTAGAAAACAACTATTAACGTGGAAAGGTCTCGAACCAAGAGTTATTCGAAAGTATATTAAATTAGGAGAGAGAATGTTTGAAGGGGTTGAGGGCGGTGAATAGTAGAAAAGTAATTGGAGAAGAGTGGAGAAGTGGCTTAACGTGGAGAGTAGTGCTTGCAGTAATCTACGGCGCAGCAGTACTAATGCCAGTCACCATATGGGGCGAACTCATGATAGGCAGCGTCGGAAACTTAACGTGGACAGTAGTCATACTTTTCTACTGGCTTTCCCTGCTATACGGTTCTCCTCTTACAAGACAAGAGATTTTAGTTATGTTTGCTGCAGTTAACACAGCAGTATTTGCAGGCGTAGGACTAAACTTCCACCACATGTTCTATAGAGTATGGTTTGCTAGTAGTCCTATCGCTAAGGCTTACGGAGTAGCTAAGTACCTACCCTACTGGTGGGTTCCAGAAACTCCTCTTATTAGGACTCAAGCTCTCAGAACATTCCTCCATCCTTCATGGATTCCAGTAGCAGTTACGTCACTAGTGTTCTGGATAATGAACTTAATTATAGGGCTCTCATTAGGATTCTTCTTCTACCAGCTATTTGTCGAAACAGAGAAGCTACCATTCCCCATGGCTAGAGTAAGTGTCGAAGTTATTACAGAGCTTTGGGAGAGAGAGCCTATGAAAATGAGAATAATGGTTCTCTTTGCCCTCATAGGCTTCATTTACTCTCTCTTAGCATATGGAGTACCTATTTTAAGCCAGACATTTATAGGTGTACCTATAGTAGTAATACCGTACCCATGGCATGACTTAACAGAGTCGTTTAAGGAAGTACTGCCTGGAGCAATGATTGGAATAGATACTAACTTAATAAGCTACATGATGGGTATGATAGTACCCTTCGAGGTAATAGTCTACATGTTTATAGGATCGTTTGCAGTATCTGTTTTAGGAAATCCGATTATAGTCTGGTACTATCCAGAGCTTATTCCAAAATGGGTTGGATTTCCTAAAGGGATGAGGCTAGCAGACATACTTTTCTGGTCGAACATATACGTATGGTACGCTGTGAGCATTGGTGCTAGTTTCGGAGTATTTCTTGAAACACTAGTTCGTGGAAGAAGAGAGTTTGCTCAATCTATCAGAAATTTATCTAAACTGAGTACTGCTATGAAAAGGCTAGGTTATCTTTCACTACATAGCATTATTGTCATATACTTGGCAATAACACTCCTATGGTTCCTTCTCCTAGAATTTGTACTTATTCCAGGATTTCCGTGGATTCCATTACTAATAGTAGTAGTGTTCTGGCCATTTATACACGGAATACTATCAGCTAGAGCTCTTGGTGAAACAGGTTTCCCAATAAATATTCCTTACTTAAACAGCAATGTTCTTTTAATAACTATGGAGTCTTATAACATTCCTGTACACAGTAAGCTCGGCATATGGCCTTGGTTTGCTCCACTAGGTGTATCTAGTGGTGAGGGCTGGACATCGACTTTTTATGTCTGCAGAGGAGTACGCTGTACTTTCAGTAGCTATATTAAAGCAGTGCTTCTAATAGCCGCGCCCGTAGCTATACTATTTAACTTTCTGTACAGTGAATACTTGTGGAAGATGACTCCTATACCTTCACCTATGTTCCAGTACGCTCAGATCTTTTGGCCAATTACAGCTGCTCAGAGAGTACTCTGGTATACTAGGAGAATATATAGCTTTAACCCTAACTTGATCATTGGCGGCTTCGCGTCACTATTAGCTGTTTCAGCCGTAGCTAGCTTCCTTAAAATACCTTTCTCCTCTATAGGACTACTCGCAGGTATTGGACAGCCTCTGCCTACACCACTAGCACTTTTCATAGGAGCTATCGGGTCGAGACTTTTAGAGAAGCTAAGTAAGGGGAAGATTAGTTTAAGAAAATACGCTTATGTAATGGTAGGAGGCTACGCGATAGGTATGTCTATCGCCATGGCGCTATCTATATCAATATCGATATTCGCTAAATCGTTGTGGCCACTACCATACTAGTGTTAGGTGGGTTTTATGAAAAAGACTTTATTTTTATTTATTTTTATTCTAGTTCTTTTAACGGAGAATGTCTGTAGCCCAGTTGTAGTAGAAGATAAAGTATACGCTGTTGTTGTAAGTAAAAGTACTTTAAGTAAACCCGGCTGGAAGAAGATTGTAGATAAGCTAGTGGAAAAGTACAGTGCTCTTGTCTTAGTCTACAAGGATGATTTAAGAGAAGTACACTTCAACTTATCGAGGTTGGCGCCAGACTATGTATGCTTTATAGCAACACTTAATGAAGCTTCACCTGAATTCGTTAAAAGTGTTAATAGGCTTATGAGGGAACTTGACAGTGATCCCTATGTTGATGCTATATGGGCTATATTAACTGGCTACAGCTACGAAGATATTTTGAAAATACTTTCATTAAGTAGACTTAAAGTTAAGAGAATTTTAGCGTGTTGCTGTGTAAAGTGGGTTTACTATGTTAAAGAAGGAGGAATAATGAAGCCTGAAACAAAGTACGGCTTACTCTACATCATTTATCCTAATGGAACAAAAGTAGAGAAGAAGATACCTAAAGACTCTACACTACTTCTCGCAGACTTAGTAAACAGCAATCAGTTCGATATGATTATTACGAGTGGACATGGAAATCACAATAGGTGGCAAGTACATTATCCTAGCCCCTGGCCCGAAGGATACTTTATCTCACAAGATGGGAAGGTGTATGCTATAGCGGCAAATAACTCAGCGCGCTTAATTAAGTCAACTAATCCTAAAATATACTTTGGGCTAGGTAACTGCTACATAGGAGCTATACTTGGAAAAGACAGTATGGCTCCAGCGTGGATACACTCTGGAGGAGCAGTGTTCTATACGGGATATGTTATTGAAGAAGGACCGTACAGCTATATGATGGGAGGAATACCTGCATACTTTATTGAGCAAGACAACTATACTTGGGCTGAAGCCTTCTTCGCGAATCAGCAGTCAGCTATCTTCGACATGATCAACTTAGTTCCAGGACCTAACCACGAGTACTTGAAGAAAGATATAAATGGCCCTGCTCTCTACGGAGACCCAGCGCTAGACGTGAGAGCTGAAGTAAGCATCAAGCGTATGTATACGAGGTTTATTCATGTAGAGTATCTTAACCAGACGTGCATGAATATAACTGTGGGCATAGTAATGAATAAAGACGGGACTCCGGGCTGGAACGGTAAGTGGGGTAATAGACATCCAGTAATAGTTCTTCCGTTTAGAGTAGAGAACGTGACAGTGATTTCAACAAATGCCTATAAGGCAGTAGTAGCAGATAACTTTGTTCTACTCTATGTGTGGAAAAAAGGGGATCCTCCCCTGAAAAAGGGTTCTGTCTACTATGTGAGCTTCACTGCTTATCTAATGAAAAGACCTAGGAAGATTCCTTCAGCAGAGAAAAAGGAAGCTTTTCTCTGGACGACACTAGTAGTGCTTCTAGCGGGTGTCTCAGCAGTAGTAATTGTTCTAGTAGTCTTCAAGATAAGAAAGAAAATCTTTAGTAAAAGTACGTCGGAATTTACATAAATATATTTATTACTAGTCTACAGTCAATATTAATTAGAGAAAATGAAAGCACCTAACTGCGAAACTTTCATAGTAATATTCTCTATACTAATATACATATTTAGCAGTACAATAATGTTTTCTGAGAAAGGACGGGGGGCGGGAGATGAGTGAGCAGTATATTAAAATGTTGATGGATCTTGGGCTCACGTATCAGGAGGCTAAGATATATTTTGCTTTATGCATTAGAGGAGCAGCTACCGTAAGCGAACTCAGTGATTTAGCT
>QMSB01000125.1 GCA_003650815.1 Thermoprotei archaeon
CCCCTAGCTAGTAGGTATATACAGCTACCTCCCTAAGACTCCTATAGGTAGCTGGTAGGTAGGTTACAGGGGGGAAATATATACACCTAGATATGGCACACCCCCTTGCTTTTTGTCGGCATTTTGGTAAAATGGGAAGAGTTGGCAAAAAATGCCAATTTCACCCTATTTCTGCAAGCAAGAAGCATACCAGCTTTTCTAGCTTATGGAATTACTTTACACTAACAAAGAAAGGATACATTACAATGAATAAGCCATTACAAACAGTGCTAGCTATAAGCTTAGCAGTAAGTCTTGCAGTTATAGCAAACGATGCCCTAGCAGGTACTAAGCACAACTTAGATGCTAGCACAGCAGATCTTACAAGCGCGGACTTATCAGCACCTGCCGAAGCGATAGCTTATACCTGCTATGATATAGGTACGTATACAAGTGAGATACTGGATACTATCTTACTTGCGCCTATAGCTCCGTTAGGCGGATACGTACCTACTGCTGGCGACACCTTAGAAGAGTTATGCTATTCCCTTTATACTTATAGTACAGGAGAAGAATAATTATGTTCCCCTATAATACAAAGCAAGCAGATAAAGCACGTAGTAAGATAAATAAGAAGTACCGCCCAAGCCTTACCTTAGGACAGCTTACTAAGATAGTAGAGCTAGCACAAGCAGAAGAGCCTAAGAGCATAGAGGCTTTCCAGCTTATAGCTAGCCTTACTCCTTATGTAGCTAAGGCTATGATAGGCGCAGTTACTCCTAGTTATGAAGCAGTAAGCTCAGAACAGAAAGCACAAGATAAGCAGGAAGCTCTTAATGATAGCTTAGGACTGGAAACCTCTAAAGAGCTTAGTCCTAAGATAACTGCTAATATAACAAGCTTACCTAAAGAAAGTTATTGGAAGCTATGTTACCAGAAACGGGAACGCTTAGGTGCAAGTATGCTAAGTGCAGAAGAGAACCTAGGGGCGCAGGAATATGCTTACCTAAATGATCTTATGAGTGCTGAGGAGATAGAAGCATTTGAGCAGGCTAGTTTTGAACAGGCTAGTGATATGAATATTAAAGGAGATGGAAGCTATGAAGAGTAAGAAAACGCAACCTAAATGCAGAAATGAAGCACTGCTAACAGGTTTATTAGAAACCTATGCTACTTTACCTCCTCGCTCTTATACTTATAAAGGGTATAAGGTAAGCAGTATAGAGGTAAATAAAGACTACGCCTTTATACATTACAGTGCAGGTAAGCGAATGGATACAGTAGTGTTAGGTAATACGCAAGCACTGGAAGCAGTCGTAAATAGCCTGTTTGTGCTCCCTAGCTCGCAATGGGATACAGGTGTAAGCACAATGAATACAAGCAGTAATGCGAGCAGTAATACAAACAACCTTAAAGGAGATGAACACAATGGCTAAGATAACATGCGCTATAAGTGGGTTACGTTTTAATACTAACTTCATGGACAGCCTAAGCTTACCTTCTAACGAAGGTTATCCGCACCCTGTATTTGCAGCACCTAGCTCTTACTTAGATAAGATGTATACTCATCATTGCAGAGGAAACCTTACAGCCACAGATAGCTACTTACTGTTTCTAGCTATCTTACACAGCACAGGTAAAGTAGAATGGAAATCACCTGTTAGCTTAGATCCTAACTGTCCTCGTACAGTTAGTTTTATAGAGAACAACTTAGGGCAACTACTAGCTGTAATAGAAAAAACTAAGGCTATCTTACACCCTAGCTTTGAGCAACCTAATTATGTAGTAGGGGTAGATAACTCTAGTCTAGGTCAGCTACCTGCTTATATAAAAGCTTGGAATACCAATATAGCTAACTTTTATAGAGGCTCAGCTAGTATAAGAGAGCAGGAAGAGATACAGAAAGTAGAGAATCGCCTTACTTGGCTCTTACTTAGCGGAGACCCTATAGAAAAGTTTTCTCATGTCATAGCTAACTGGGCTGAGAAAGCTAGCGGAGAGTTTCCAGCAGGTAAGGAAGAGTTATATAAGCAAGTAATACGCACCTGTTTTAATAGCACTAAGATGTTCTCTACCCCGCTACCTTTACTTAAAGAGATTAAAGAGTGCTGTGAGGCTACTATAGAAGTAGGCTCTATTCACTTTCATGCTCTTATGCAAGTTCTTAAAGAAGGTATAGGAAGGCATTGTGATTATCTAGGAGGCAGTAGCTTAGCTTTAGGTTACACGCTAGAGAGCCTATCTTCTTCTAACCTAGAGACAATTGCAGATGACCATGCAGAAGGTACTACTAGCGGTAAGAGCAGACAGCAAGCTAGAGCAGACTTAGCTTCCCTTGCTTCTAATGCCCCTGCAGTACAGCCAGTAGCAGGAGATTATGCTACCCCATTTTTATTCCTTAAAGCTAAGTTAGCTTACCGTGTAGCTAAAGAAGCACATAAGCAGTCAGCTAAAGAAGAGAATCGCTTAGTAGTAGAAGAAGCTATTAAGGCAGTGAAGGCGGAAATAAGCTCTGATAGCTCTGCTAGCTCTGATAGATCTGCTCCTATAGCACACATAAGAGGTAAAGCACTATGAGTATAGACATGAAAGCAATGCTAGCTAAGCTAAAGAAAGCTAAGCAGGCACAAGCGCAAGCAGGTAGCTCAGGTAAGCTACCCCCTACGCCTACCCCAACACCTCTCATAGCTAGAGAGCCTCCTACTCCTACAGCACCTACTCTTAGCCCTGCAATGTTACGAGTTAAAGCTATGTTAGCAGCTAAGGCACAGAAAGAGTCTAAGCGTCAGACTGAAGCAGGTCATGCAGATGGTAGCTTAGCAGGGGACGAAGAGATAGTAGCCTCGGTGCAGATAGTAACAGAAGCGGATGTAACCGCTAGCAGCGCAGGAGCTACCCTAGGTATGCACGGTGAGGTTATTACCTATAACACAGAGCAAGCAGAGTTTATAGCTCTAGCAGAGGCAGGTAAGTCCTGTGTTCTTATAGGAGCGGCAGGTACAGGCAAGACTACTTGCTCTAAAGGAGGCTTATCTGCTCTTATTAAAAGCGGTCGCATACCTGTTATGAACAGTGACGGACACAAGCACCTTATAAGCGGTACTCCAGGAGTTATTATAATAAGCTACACTCGCAGAGCTGTTAATAATATCCGTAAGGTACAGAGTGAGGACTTAAAAGGTAACTGTATTACAGGACATAAGCTTTTAGAGTATGCGCCTGAGTACTTTGATATAACAGACCCAGAGACAGGAGGCACTAAGAGAACCATGCGGTTTATAGCAAGTAGAAACTCTATAAACCCATTACATAGCACTATAAGCGCCATTGTAGTAGAGGAAGCTTCTATGCTATCTAAGGAGTTCTATGAAGAGATACTAGAAGCCTTAGATCACCCTGTGCAGTGGATATTTATAGGAGACATACAGCAGTTACCTCCTGTATTTGGTACAGCTATCTTAGGGTATAAGATGCTGGAACTTCCTCTTGTAGAGCTTACGCAGGTATACAGACAGGCGCTGGAATCTCCTATTATAAGACTTGCTCATAGAGTACTAAGCGGTAAGCCAATCCCATTAGAGGAGTACCCTGAATGGAAAGAAGAGGATAAGCTTACCATTCACCCTTGGAAGAAGAAGCTAAGTGCAGACCATGCTACTCTTACCTTAGCGGCTTTCTTTAAGTCAGCTATAACTAAAAAGGTATATGACCCTTATGAGGATATGATACTTATACCTTATAATAAATCTTGCGGTACTATAGAGATTAATAACCATATAGCTAACTTTCTAGCTAAGCAAAGAGAAGCTACTACCTATGAGATAGTAGCAGGATTTAATAAACTGTATCTCTCAGAAGGTGATAAGGTCTTATATGATAGGGAGGATGCAGAGATAATAGAGATTAAACCTAATCCTGCTTACACTGGTATACACCCTCAGCCTGCCTCTAAGACCTTAGATTACTGGGGACATAACCCTGATATACATAAGGACATAGGTAAGGATAGTTATGATAGCGGAGCAGATGTAGACTTCTTATTAGCTCAGGTAGCCTCAGCAGAGGACAGAGTTACTCAGTCTTCTCATACTATAGTAGTAAGACTATCTGATAGCGGGCAGGAAGTCTCCCTAAGCAAAGCTGCAGAGCTTAACGCTATACTCTTAGGCTATGCTCTTACGGTACATAAAGCACAAGGCTCTGAGTGGCGAAAGGTATTCTTCTGCTTACATCAGACACATACTACTATGTTACAAAGAGAGCTTCTTTACACAGCTATTACCAGAGCAAGGGAAGAGCTGTATATTATATGTGAGGCTGAGAGTTTCACAAAAGGTATCATTAATCAGAAGATTAAAGGTAACACATTGGCTGAGAAAGCTGAGTTCTTTAAGGGGAAGTTATAATGAAAACATATAAGATAACGTATACAGACCCAACAGATCCAGAGACAGAGCTAGAAACTATACTACAGTGCTCTGGTTGGAAGGAGGCTAGTAATTACGGCTATGGCTTAGCAGACAAAGGTCCGTATAGCATCAGCTTGCAGATGAAGCACCCTAAGCAACCACGCTTAGTTCTGTGGAGACTTATAAATCACGAAAGACTGGAGCGTTTAAAGCGCAGAGATTATAAGAAGTATAAAAGAGCAGGAGGCTTAACTCTATGAGCTTGCTAGCTATAAACACTCGCCTTAGCCAGCTTATTTCCTTAGCTAGAAGTGCTTACAGACTTCTACCGTAGCGAAAAGGTCGCGCTAACCTTGGC
>QMSB01000126.1 GCA_003650815.1 Thermoprotei archaeon
GAAAGGGACCTAGAATGGTGGGGCGGGTCTATCGAGTTAAAGACTGCCTAGCATATAGGCAAGGAACACTTACAAGCTATCCAGTACTCAAAATAAAATTATTCAATATAGTAGGAGAAGAGTTTCCTGAAGAAATAGAAGCACCAATAGACACAGGGTTCGAAGGCTCACTAATGCTCACATCAGATGACTATAAGTTCTTCTCGATAGGGGAACTTCCACGGGACTATTGGAGAAGATACTTAACGTTAGCGGGTTCCATAGTTATGAGAGTAGCCAGAGCAATAATGCAAGTAGGTGATTTAAAACTCGAAATCTACGTCGAGGCACCATACTATGGCCTCGGAAAAAGATTAATGGGAAGAGAAGTACTCAACAAACTAATACTAGTACTAGACGGACTGAGAAAAGAATGTTGCATAGGGCAACACTCATCGCATGTCTCTTAGCAAATTTGTGCTGAGAGACTAGTCAGAGAAACTCAGAACCTTAGCACAAAGAGGAAATCAACTCGACGGCACTTAGCTGAATAAGAGTAGTTTTTTATTAAAGGAGAGGAGAGTCGTCTTGGAGAGATAGTGAAAGTAGGCTTTGCTAAAACTACTATAACTCCCCCGGTTGGGGTGCCTCTAGCTGGATATGCTGCTAGGAAAGATGTTTCGAAGAAAGTTCATGACGATCTGTACGCTAGGTGTGTTGTGTTTAAGCAGGATGATGAAGTTTTTGCTGTAGTCTCCCACGATTTGATAGGTGTGCCTAGAGCTCTCTATAAGAGAGTCTTGGAGAGAGTAGAAAATCTCGGGTTGAGCGAAGACAACTTAGTTATGACTGCTACGCATACTCACTCAGGTCCTATTTTAACAAATGATCTTATAGAGAATATTGCTCTTAAAGATGAGAAGTGCGTAAGAGAAGCTTTCTCTGCTCTAAGAGAAGTCAGGCGAGTTAAATGGAGTATAGGGAATGTTGAGAGAGAAGTACTTAATCGAAGAGATCCTGAGAAAGGTCTTAAGGATCCTAGACTTCACATAGTAGAGCTCGAGACAGAAAGTAAGCCAGTTATACTCACTAACGTGACAGCTCATGCTGTAGTCCTAGGACCTAGTAATCTAGACATCAGTGCGGACTATCCCGGAGCATATATTAGAGATTTAGAAAAGGACTTAGATGCAGACGCAGTGTTTCTTCAGGGCTGTTGCGGAGACATAAATCCCACTATAGGCTCTCACCCTGAGAAAGTTTACGAGAGAATAGGGTCTTTTGAAGACGTTGAGCACCTCGGTAGAATACTTGCTGATGAAGCCGAACACGATATAGTCTCTGCTAAAGAAGAAGCTCCGTCACTAAAGCATGTTTCAGTGCCAGTAGAACTAGAAACCTACGAGTTTCCCGACCTCAATAAGACTAGAGTGGAAGCAGAAAAGCTCAGAAGAGAACTAGAGACAGCTAGAAGTAAAGGAGACTTGGAGGCTGAGAGAGAGCTTTGCTTTAAGCTATTTGAAGCAGAGAGAATTCTAGCTTTCGCTAGAATATATGGTACTAGCGGAAAACTATCTACTAGAGTATATGCAGTTAAGCTTTCGGAATCTACAGCAATAGTGTTTCTACCAGGAGAAGTCCTCGTGAAGCTGGGACTTGAAATAAAAAGGAACTCGCCTTTTAAGAACACAATAGTAGTAGCTTACACAAACGACTACCTAGGATATGTGCCTCCAGCAGAGGAATACGATAGAGGAGGATACGAGGCGAGATTTCCTGTTACTATTCTCAAGAAAGGTTCAGCCGAAAAATTAGTTGAATATGCATTAAGAGCTCTTAAAAACATAAAGTAATTAATACGCAAAAAGCCTAACTTTTTCGAAAAACTTATTTTATTATATCCAGTTCTAATACATGAATAAGAACGAAGAATTTAGGTGCTATTTACTTAGAGAATACTTTGTTTACTCTAGACGAAAACTTGTAGGATGTTCTCACTCAAGGCAGTGACTGCAGTAGGACTTTTAGAAAACAGCTGAAATATTTTTAGCAAAACATTCCGATACTATTGTTTCTATTGGAATCCACAGTCTTTGCTGGCGAAAGAGCTATAGTAGTGAGAAAAACCTGTACAAAGCTCTACTTAAGAATATTAGAGACAAAATAGAAGACTAGTATTCAGTAATACTTTACTACATGAGATTTGGAGTAGGTAAAAGCATCTTCAAAGTCTCATTGAGCTAGCGTCTCAAGATATAAATAAAGCCTCAAAGATAGCGACTGCCTCATGTTCTTTAGAAGGCTACGGAATAGTAGAGATCATAGTATTTAATAGAGAAAATAAAGTACTAGAGTGTATCGTTAAGCATAGTTTTGAGTATAACTTATTTAGAAGACTAAATAAACCTACCGAATACTTCATGAAAGGACTTATATCTGGGCGGTTTGCTGCGGCATGTGGAGTAGAAGATGTTAGTAGAGTAGAAATGAAGGAAGTTGAGTGTATTGCTAAAGGTGACGATTCCTATAGATATATAGTGGAAATCAAAGAGTAATTCCCCTCTGTTTAAGCCATTCTACTATCTTTTCTGAAACAACGTATCTCCTGCCCTCCCTTAACTCTTTTAAATTACGGCAACCTGTTAAAATTAGGCTATACTTAAGCTCTAGTATTAGAGTATTTACGTACTCCAATACTTTACTATAATCTCCTTTATACGCAAGCCTTACGAAAGGTAGCGCTACTCCAGCCATATCTGCGCCTAGAGCAATAACTTTAGCTACATCGAGACCTGTCCTAACTCCTCCAGAGCCTATGAGAGGAATTTTAGGAAGAATGCTTCTAACTTCTAAAATAGCTATCGCTGTTGGTAGCCCCCAGTTTTCGAAAACTTTAGCAAGTCTAACTTTAGTAAAGTCGCCTCTCCTCCTAGCCCTAATCTCCTCTATTTTAGACCAACACGTCCCGCCCTTTCCAGCAACATCAAGAGCATGTACTCCAGTATCTCTCAAGGCTACTGCCGCTTCTTTACTTAAACCATAGCCGACTTCCTTAACTATTACGGGAACATTAAGCTCCTTTACTAGCAGTTTTAGTTTACTTAACAAGCCTCTAAAGCAAGCGTCTCCGCGTACTTGTAGTACTTCATGTAGAAGATTCAAATGTACTGCAAGAGCATCTGCACTGATCATATCCACTGCCCTAACAGCATACTCTAAACCCCTCTCCTCCACGAGCTGAGCCGCACCTATATTAGCTATAATGAAGGCCGTCGGAGCCTCCTCTCTAACTACCCTAAAGGACTTCTCTGCCTCCCTCTTCTCAACAGCTATTCTCTGACTCCCCACACCCATAGCTAGTCCATATTCTTCAGCAATCCTCGCCAGCATCCTATTTATTTTCTCACCGAGCTTAGTGCCTCCTGTAAGAGCCTCTATCACTATCGGCGCTTTAAACTCATGGTTTAAGAAACGAGTCTTTAAGTCAACTTCGTCAATACAGACTTCAGAGCAAGCGTAGTGAATCAAGTACACCTCATCTAACAGACTCTCTCCCTGCAACTCAACATCGCTCTCAACTGCTATCTTAATATGCTCATCTTTCCTCTCAAAGATCTCGTCCATTACACATACTAGCCAAAGAATCTATTTAAGTACTTAGACAACGCTCATCAAGAATAGCTCTAGCTACTGCCGGTAAAATTTCTCCAGCCCTCCCCTTTAAGAATACATCGGCTACTGAAGTTAGCGCCGACTGCTTCACATTTACTTCTATAATTAATGCTCCTCTCTCCTTAGACAAGAGAGGAATATAAGCAGCTGGACACACTACACCACTTGTCCCAACCACTATCATACAATCACACCGCATAGCCTCTCCTACAGCCCTCCTCCAGGCGTCCAGAGAAAGAGTTTCTCCAAACCACACTACATCAGGTCTAAGCAGGCTTCTACACTTAGGACACCTCGGGAGATTCTCTAGAGGCACTTCTTGAAACTCTAATTTAAAGTCACATGCAGTACACCTAGCCCTCCTAATACTGCCGTGGAGCTCTATCACATTCATGGATCCAGCAGCTTGATGTAAGCCATCTACATTCTGTGTGATAACAGCTTTTACTACTCCTTCTTTCTCTAAACGAGCTATCGCTAAGTGAGCAGAATTGGGTTTTGCTTGAAAAACTATTCTCATTCTCCACTTATACCACTCCCAGACTAGCCTCGGGTTTCTAGCGGAAGCTTGAGGAGTAGCTAAGTCTTCTACACGAAATCTCTTCCACAATCCATCTTTTCCTCTGAAAGTAGGTATTCCGCTTTCCGCTGAGACTCCAGCACCAGTAAATACAACGACATAATTTACCTTAGCTATGAGTTTCACCGCTTTTTCCATGCTCATGTTCACAAGTAATACGGTTCTCTGAGTTAATGAAACTTAGCACCTAAATTTATCAATAAATCATATATATGTTACATCAGTTTACATTAAAATGAAACTTTAAGATATTTTACGGTTATATAATAGTCTTATAATAAATATCCCTACATGAGTATAAACGGTAGATTTAAATCCTTGAGTTTTAAAGTACTTCTTGATGGTGTGCGCAAAATCTCAAGTATTAGATGAAAAGGGTATTAAAATTTTAAAAGCTCTCGCAGAATTTACTGAACCAGCTACCTGTAAACAGATTTCTGAGAAATCTGGTGTACCAGTTAAGAGCGTAATCGGCAAAATGAGAGCA
>QMSB01000127.1 GCA_003650815.1 Thermoprotei archaeon
ATAAGAAATGTTGTAGTGATAGTGAGGACGAGGCTAAAGTCTCTTGAGGTATCTTTTCAGGGAGACAAAGACCATGTAAAATCTGCTGTCAATGAACTTAGGAGAATACTAGTTGAGGTCAAATATAAGAGAAGAAGAAGCTATGAAGGATATTTTCTATACAATCTGCGTAGCATATTAAAGTCAGTAAGCCTAGATGCTGCTATATCCATTAACTTAGCACTTGAGGTGCTGAGACTAAAAGGATTTAAAGTAGAGGTATCGAAGGGTTTTGTTAAAACAGATGCAGACTACTCCACTGTAATCAAGGTATTTGAAAAATTAGCGAAAATATACAAGGATTTATCGCTAATGAGCACCACGCCGTCTTCTAGAAAGGCTATAGCATATACTTCTCTACTTTTAGACAAGAATGTTGATGAATCTATAGTTTTTCTTAAAAATAACGAATGTATAAATATTATAGATGGCAAAATTGTATTAACAAAAAACTTAAATGAGATTAAAGAGATTATAAAGAAGTACTGCGCTTAAATTAATATTTTCTTTATATTCAGTGGGATAGAAAATAGGCGGTAAAGGTGAAAGAAGCTTAGGAAGTATAAGTTTTTAAGGGAGTCTTTGTCCTATGCTACGATGGAATTAAAAATACTCAGAGAAAATGAACACGAGTTAGAGTTTATCCTAGAAGGTGAAGACCATACTTTTTGTAATCTGCTAGTCAATATTCTCTTAGAAGACCCTTTAGTAGAATTTAGCGCATATAGAATTCCTCATCCATTAATAAGAAAGCCGATAGTCTACGTAAGAACAAGAGATGGAAGCCCCAGAGAGGCTGTCATGAGAGCTTGCGATAAAATAGTCGCACTAATGAATGAACTAAAGACAAAATTCAGAGAGGCGCTTTCTCGCCATGAAGCTGGTACTGAATAAAGCATATGCCCAACTAGGGGACTCTATTTTAAACTTTGTTGTCTCAGCAGGATTAACTTTCGCTTTAAAGAAGCCGTGTGGAATCAAAGTTGCAGATAAAATTTTAAGGCGTATAATAACCAAAGAGGAGATACTTTCGATAGTCGAAAAAACTGTTTTTACTGAGATGGAGAAAGAGGACATTCTCGAGGCCTTAATAGCCTACGCCTGGCTTAAAGGCATAGTTAGCATAGATGAGCTAATAGAGGAGGCAGCTAAGGGGGCAGATGTTGAAGAATCTACGAAAAGAGTTTTAAGTAAAATAGTACATAAATTGAAAGTAAAGCTCACTTAAATAGTATAAAGACTATATTACCTAAGAGCATATAAAACATATATCCTAGTAAAATAAATAATATAAAGGGGAGAGCTGGAGTAACCCAGACCCTTTTTACATTTCTCTTCTTTAGTAATGGGATTATCTCAGAAGTGTTTTGTCTTGCTAGTCTTATATTAATATCTATTTTGTTATTTGCTGTATTTAAAACAAAGTATTTATGTGGATTTCTCTCTAGTTCTTTTATGTTTATCATAGTTGAAGTAAATAATAGTATTAACTTCTTCAAGATATTAGTTTCTTGAGGGAATGTTAGAGACGAAGTATACATAAGTTTCACGTTTTTAGCAAAAATCAGTAAAGAGGTTAATGCAGATAATATAACTGAATTAATGAATATGCTTATTCCAGGAAAGGTTCTATCAATAACGGTAGGCTCCGGGAGCTCGGCTATGCTGAGACATATGTA
Organism: Thermoprotei archaeon; assembly: GCA_003650815.1. GTDB lineage: Archaea > Thermoproteota > Thermoprotei > Thermofilales > B15-G2 > B15-G2. Next base: position 1,719 of record QMSB01000127.1, read on the forward strand.
CGCTTTAGCGTCTGCGCCGCCCATCAAACCAAAATAAGCTAATAAGAACGACAATACTGCTGTAAGTAGTGTAGAGATGATATATGTCACTAAAACCGATTTACTATATGTAAAGAGTTCAAAAAGAACTAAAGGGGTCGTCAAGCATATCATAGTAATCCAGATTAAATCATCTACTTCTCTAGTTTTTATATCCTGATAAGTCGCGGCGATCAGACATGAGAGGACTACTATTCTCTTTGCAAGAGCTAGGTATGGCAGTGTAGCCACGGGAGTAAACTCGCTGATTAGTATATTAATTTGCGGTCTTTATTAGTGTATATAGCCTAAGGTGATAGGCCGAAGTTCTCTTCTCTAAGGTGATCTACATGCACAAACCTTATATCTCTGTGGTAGTTAAGTGTAGCCAGTTATGCCAAGGCATTCAAAGGGGTATAGGACTAGGGGAAGGAAGCTTTTAAGAAAACATCCTCGTGCTAGAGGCAGGCCGGGGCTCAGCAGACTAATGATAGAATATAAGATCGGAGACAAGGTATGCATAGATATAGACCCTACTTATATCATTACAGCGCCCCATAGACGTTACCAAGGTTTAACGGGTACTATTGTAGGTAAGAGAGGGAGGGCATATATTATAGAAGTGTTTCTAGGGAACAAGAAGAAGACTATAATAACTACAGCAGATCACATAAAGCCTTTCACGGGCTCTGCGATATCTAAGACATCAAGCTCTTCACAGATAGCTTGAGTCTCTAAAATCTCAGATATACTAGGCTTTGTTCGTCCGTTATCGCCGCTGATAAGTTCTTTCACATATAAGCCTCCCTGACAGACAATTATTAGTTCAAGTTTAGTGTCGTCGAGTTTCTTGGCACTGATGCGGTAGACTTTCTTTTTACGAAGTTTGTCTGCTCGTCTATGTAAAACCCTCGTAGGTGTCCACTGGCTTACTATAATGTCTTTGAAAGTAGTCTCTATTTTTTGAACATCTTCTTCGATAACTCGTCTAGAGAGAGAAACTATAGCTCTATAAGTTTTCACAGTATATTCCGCGAATACTTTTATTCTCCTTACAGTATCCCGTGAAACATACTTTAACTCAGAAACCTCTACCAGTTTCTCTCCATGAGCATTTATTTCCTCTTCAAGACGCCTTAAGTCTACTTTTCTCCTCTTAGGATTGATTACTTCTACTACAAAGGGTCTACCAGAACCCAGCATCCTAACGTCTACGTCCTCTCTTCCGGCGCCATGAAATTTAGCTTTCTTTGCTTTAAAGAATTTAATGATAGGCTCTGTTACTATTTCCTCAACTGAAGTAGGATACTTCTTTCCAGTCCAAGAACAGTGCTCGCATCCTTTGCCCCAGCACTTCGAACAAAGCCACTTGTTCTGAGGAATGTTTCTTGCATACTTTCTATATCTTCCGTAAATAAATATAGGAGACGAAGTTACTTTGATGGTATCTGTAGTTAAATCTATTATAATAATTACCTCTGGTTTCCTATAGTCTACGGTTTTTCCTGTGATTTGCTGTAGTCTCTTGCCGAGGATCCTCGTTAAGTCTGATTTAAAGCTCTCGCTCAGTGTTTCTAAGCCATATGCTATCTTGATATTGTCTTCTCTTTTAGCAATATCTCTCGGTATTCTTGCTCCTATAAGAAATGTATTATATTCATATTCTTCTATCAACAATAGAATTTTTTTCAATAATTTCTCTATATTTCTGCTAATGAACCCCTTGCATACATAGCATTCTTCTATGGGCTCTGTGCTATATCCGTACTTCTTTAAAACTTCAATTGCTGGCATAAAGCCTGTTTTAGCGAGGTTTTTTAAGATACTTAGTCCTTTTTCTCTTATAGGCGGGTTTTCGGAAAGTAACATTAAGTGGGCTTGAAGTGTTAGGACTATTTTTATAGCATAGCCTCTTTCATTATTGTCTAGCCCTCTGCCTAATTGAGCAAATAGCCTTCCGAGACAGTAGTCGCAAAGACTATATTTGCTCAGTATTTCCGCAGATTTTTCTAGAATATTTTTCTCTAAGCTCATTTCGGTATTCTAATTGAAAGATAAATAAAAGCTTTAGCTATAATGCACAATTTTACTAAAATAGTTATTTAGTAGCTCAAATCTATGCAGTGCTAACTTTACTAGTTTTAGACGTCAATAGGGTGGGAAACCCGCTTCAATTCTATCCAGACATATATTTAAGAGTGCTATGATCTGGTCGAGCGGGGTCGAAAGCATGCTTTTATGAAGTGTTACCGGACAAGAATTAAGGCTTATTTTCTGCAGGAAGCCTACTAGTAGATCATTATTAAAGGCAAGTATGAAAAGTGATCTGAGAAGAACTGAAATGTCAAGGTCTGTTAAATCCTTTCCTTTGTGTGACATATAGAGCACGTAATGATATCTTTTTGAAAGGAAGCGGTCTATATTCACCTTATATACCTTAATTCCTGGATGTATTACATACTTTCGTGTCTCTCCCCTCAGTGCCTTTCTAATTTTTCGATACACTCCACTCAGAGAAGCTTCATCAGTGAATATTCTCTTAACACGGCTTCCCTCTATCTTCACTATAATTTTTTCAACTGGATTAATAAGTAATAAACTTTTATCTTTTCTTATACTATGTGAGAGCATAAGTGCTGAAGGAAGACAGCGCATTATTATCGGTGCATTTTTATTAGTAAGATCCGATTCTCCTAATAACAGCCCGAAGTCTACCATAGCCTAGAAAGTTTCGTCAAATGAGCTCTTTTTCTACTTAACTGCTTGATATATCTTTTAGCTACCTCATAGCTTTTTAGGAGATCTTTAACATCTCTCGGTGAGACACCAGCGCCTCTAGAGATTCTCCTGATGCGAGAGCTGTTAATTATGCTTGGGTTAAGCAATTCTTCAAGGGTCATCGAGTCTAATATGG
>QMSB01000128.1 GCA_003650815.1 Thermoprotei archaeon
TCAATTACTTTCATATCACTATAGAAGACATGTAATACCTCTTTGGATAGGAAATGCTGTGAGGCTATATAGGTCTATGAAAGATTATCCTCTAAGAGTATTTATGTACGAATGCGACAATGCCGAAGAACTTGCTTTTAAGCTTTCTATGATACCCTACATATATACAATTTATTATTCTAAGGACAAAATTTTCTTCATAGGACAGCCATCTTCTAAAGAAGTGTATAAGCTTTACAGTGAATTACTTCTAGACTATAATCCTTCACCAATAATTTGTGAAGCATATCTAGAACCTTCTTTAAGTAGATTCGTTATTAAATACTATAAGCTATGGAATAAAGAATGGAAGAAACCCATGATAGTTTATAAAATTAAGGCAAAGACATAGTTATTAGCTTAAAACTATTATTATATGTATTTTCTTTATTAATTCTTTTATCAGTTCTTCTTCTCTTGCAGAGATACCTGTATTTTTATCATCTGCTAGTTTGTGACCGTAGTATGCGTTTGCTATGAAGGTTTCTGCTTTTTCTAGACAGTTTATAATGTCTTCTAGTGGTCCTTGGTGAAGATATATTGAGAGATCGTTTATTATTAATATCTCTGTAGGGTTTTGTAGGTAGTGTTGTAGTAGTGGCTTAATGGCGCGTGTATTTGCTCTAGCTTTTTCTAGTACTTCTTCTCGTGTTTTTCCTGTTGTTCGTGGTGCGTAGACTATTGGAGGTTTTAGATACTTTATTTTACTTAATGTTTCTTCATTCAGATAGTCTTTTAGTAGTCCTCCAATGTTTCCTATCTTCGGTGGTGCCATGTCTATGACTGTTATCTGGTTTGAGCAACCTTCTCGTACTAGTTGTTCGACTATTTTCGCTGTTAGTTTAGTTTTTCCGGAACCTACTTCGCCTAATATAATTGTCTTCTTATTTAATAGGCTCTTTACGTCTACCAGTATTTCACTCGAATACACTGCTAGTTACCCCTATTTTCTTTAGTATTTTGAGTACTATAAAGCCTATTATTGCGCCGGGCACGGAGCTTATAGCCCATCCTGTCCATATAGCTAGTAGTCCTGCTACCGCTCCTTCCTCTAGTTTTGCTAGCATTTTAGGGTCTTGTAGCGCGGGGGCAAAAATTAGTAGTGCTAGTGTTCCTCCAATGAGTACTGTTCCAATAGGCTCTAGGAGGCTGGCTATTTCTGCACTATTTTTGAGTCTAGTCTTTTTGAGAAAACTGTGGACTAGTCCTACTACTAGTGCTCCAGGTATTCCTCCAGGAATGCTGTATATTGTTCCTATACCCAAGCTCATTCTAATTACTCCTATGAAAAACGCTATTAGTGAAGCCCACCACGGTCCCAGTAGTACGCCTGCCATAGCGTTTACTAAGTGCTGTCCTGGATACGCTTTACTACCTAAGACTGGGAACCATAGAAAAGGCGCTAAGACTACTCCTAAGGCTGTTAAGACTGCTGCTGTAGCTATTTTAAGCGCCTTTTTCTCACCCATGTTTTTCTCCCAGAGCTTTTTCAGCTATTTTTAAAGCCAGTTTAATACAGTCTACGGCTGTTTCTCCGAGCACTACTATCATTGGTTCTTTGCCCCAGTCTCCCTCATGATATATCACGTCGGGAACTCTGCCTCCAGCGTTCTTAATAGCCTCTGATACTCCCCACGGGATAGTAGCTCCCTCTACTGCCTTTACTTCGGGAGGTTCTTTGCGCCTATCGTAGAAAGATACTGTAAGTCCTAGTTCTCTTGCTGCCTCAATAAACTTCTTGTTGAAACGTATATTTACTGCAGCTCTTTTCCTCGGATCGTGTTTCACTATAGTGAGAATGTAGCGGGCTAAGTGGCTTGAGGCTCCGAACTCTGGGGCTAGTGTGGCTGTGACTTTGTTTCCTGCTTTTCTTATTCTGCCAGGTATTGCTGCTACATCGTTTAAGTTGTCTGCATAAGGCAGAGCCATAGCTATGTTTGTTCCGACTTCTGGGACTAGCTCTGCTGCACGAGGATAATTCATTAAGAGAAGGAATGCTTCGACCACACTTCTTAAAACACGATGTCTCTCAGATTCTTTGTATAGGAGTGCTAGTGGATTAACTGGACCGTGTCCTCTGCCAACAGGTATTCCGTAGCGGATAGCTGCTGTTATTAGTTCTTTAGCCGCTGAGACTGCTTCGACTACCGTTTTTCCTTTAGCTAGCTCAGCTGCTATAGCAGCTGAGAAAGAGCAACCGGTTCCGTGAGTATTTTTAGACTCTATTCTCTCGGCTTCATAGAAGTAGTATTCTCCATCGTAGTAGAGTACATCTACTGACTTCTCGGTGTACAGGTGTCCTCCTTTAACTACTACCGCCTTGGGTCCTAGCTCAGCTATCTTTTTTGCTGCCCTCTTCTGGTCTTCAAGGCTACTTACCTTGAAGCCGCAGAGGACTTCTGCTTCTCTAGCGTTTGGTGTCAATACAGTAGCTAGAGGCAAGAGTTCTTCTATAAGAGTTTTTACTGCTTCTTGTTTGAGAAGAGGAGCTCCGCTTTTAGCTATCATGACTGGGTCTACGACTAGAGGGAACTTGTATTCTCTAACTTTCTTAGCTACTACTCTGATGATTTCACTTGTATGAAGCATTCCTGTTTTAGCGGCATCTACTCCAATGTCTGAGACAACTGCGTCTATCTGCTTCTCAATAATATCTAGTTCAACGTCCTGGACCCCCGTCACGGCCGTGGTGTTCTGCGCGGTAATTGCAGTCAATACTACTGTGCCGTGGACTCCTAGTGCAGCGAAAGTCTTTAAGTCAGCTTCAATACCTGCGCCTCCGCCACTATCACTACCAGCAATAGTCATTGCTACAGGAACTTTACCGTAAATATCGATCCATACCATACATAGACTACTATACGTAGAACAATAAATGCTTATCATCATTCAATGAAAATTCTTCAAGGAATCTAAGGAAATATCTCAAGGACTCAAGTAAAACCTAAGATAACACTTTTATAGACAAATAGCCTTGAGCCTCGACTAGTCTCTACTTTATCGAAATAGTGTTCACTAATTTTACACTGAGAGCTTAGTATTTTATATAGTGAGAAAAGCGTTAAAATACATGAATTTAGCTAATAGAATTTACTGGCTCGCTTCAGCAAGAAGAGTAGAATTAGAGGAAAGTAAATTGAGAAAAGCTTACCGCGAATTAGCTTTAAGAGGAGGAGACATCGTCAATGTAGTGTCGTATAGATGTGTAAGAGACTCTGACGGTGCTCCGGACACTGAATATGCTCTCTTTTCTCCAAGCAATGTCCTTCCTATAGCAGAAGAAGCTAAAAGAGTTTTATCTCTAGTATATTCAAATGAATATGAGTACTGTGTGGAGTAGGGAAGAATACTAGTGTATATACCTAGAATTAAAGAAAAAGATATTGTCTTAATAGAGGACTGAGTTTACCTAAGTACATAGCGAGTTTTTGCTCCTCTACCCTTTCTTTCAACTAAGCCTATTTTTTCTAGACGCTCTAAACGAGCTACTACTGCTGTCTTAGATAATCCTACTCTTTTAGCTATCTCACTGCTTCGAGCTTCTCTCAATACTTTAATGACTTCCAGTATTTCTTTATCTTTTTCGTCAAGTAGTTCTCTTACTTCGCTCACTTTCTCGAATACTACTTCAGTGTAATAAGGCTGTATATTGAACTTAAGGTCTACTAAAGGGTGTTCACTGCAAGCTTTCTTCATTCTATAAATTCCAGTTCCCCATTTCTCTATGTAGCCTATGTCATAGAGATATTGACAGAGTAGGGGATTTCTAGGCACGTGACGCGGATTTTCAGGCGAGACTCCCGGTGGAAAACTTCCAGGGTTTCTCACTATTATTTTTCTGGGAAGTATGAAAATCTGTGTCTCAGACGGTATTAAGTAATTTCTATGAGCCAGCGCATTTGTTACAGCTTCTCTGAGCGCATCTAATGGATACTCGTAAAGCTCTATTCTACGCCACTTCGCTTCACGAATAGGTATTTTCACGAGATTTGCTTTGAAAAATTCTTCTAGCTCATTTATTATTCTCCACACAGGGCCTTCTATAAACCTATAGTAGGCTACTTTAGTCATATCTTTGTCGAGAAACTTTACTAACTGGACCCGCGCCCAAGGTACGTACTTAGCCGGATTTTGTGTAAAAAACAGTACTCCTGCTCCACTTAAAGATTTTTCACTATTTCTAGAAACTATGATGTTGAGCTTTTCTGCGACTTCCATAAGATCTCCATAACTCTTAACATTTCTTACTTTTTCCCTAGTTTCAAGAAACCATTTAAGTATATTTAAATCTATCTCAGCAACCGGTACTCCACTAGGGGCTCTATCAAAGAAGTAGAGCACTGCTTCGGCTGCTCTCTCAAGTAACTCGTTTAAAGCTAGAGGCTTTACGTTTCTTCCTACTCTAATATACGCAATGTACCTAAAAGTATGTATTTTAGTGGTTTTTGGAGCTCTTATTAAGTATATATTTTTGTTTTCAATAGAAATTTTTTCAACTTTAACTCTCAGAGGGGTGCTGGCAACTTAATCACCTCTTATTACTAATGCTTTTAGTCTTTCTAGTTCTGTGCTTCCAGGTATTGGGCGTGGAGGCTCACCGA
>QMSB01000129.1 GCA_003650815.1 Thermoprotei archaeon
TCTCGAAGAAGAGGTAAATATACTTTTTCTGTACTACTACATTCATATACAGAGAGAAGTGAAAGTATTGTTTTAACCCCTACCGGCAAACATTTTATTGACCCCTGCCTTTATAGGCATAGTGGTGATGAATCTAGCCCTGCTGACCTCTGAGAAGGAATGATTGGGATCTTGAGTGCTGAATCTCTTCCGTAATTTGCACCCTTTATAAATACCACCTCAGGTGTAAAGTGATGATTTTTGGAAGATATAAGGTTTAGCGTGGGAGGTGTGAGAGTACTTTTGCTGGCTTGAGGAAGCCTAGAAAGAGCTACATGCGTCGTGCTCACTTCCTACTCTCTGTCCTCCTTCTACAATGAAACCCGGTTTAAACCTGTTTAGCTTGGCTGTGTTAAAGGAGGAATTTTATAGTATAAATCTTCTAGATTGACCCCCCTACCGCGGTTATATTCAATGCTTTTAAGGCACGAAAGCGACTCTAAGCCCAGGGGGCTGGATGATTTTAGCAAAATGGACGGCTACATGCGCTTTCAGCATGCCCTTTCTCTCTCAAAATCTACAGTACGTTTATCCGGCTTCACGCAGGGGATGTCACCTACACGATTTATAAGGGCCCGTACTACCCAGTATGCCGCGCCGCAGAGCTGTCAACGAGCGGCTGTTGAAGACGACGATATGGTTTAGAAAGAGTACGCGCATTATGTTAGAGTATGCTCGCGGAAACCTCTCGCTAAGCGAGTATGTTGACAGCCTCGTTTCAACGTACGGGCCAGTAGACTTAGGCCTAACAGCCGACAAGCTGGCACTCGCCGTTCTAGCAAGGAAGCTTAAGGAGGAAGGCGTAGACGAGAGGCTCAGAGCGGAGATTATCGGTTTTGCCAGTCAAATACTCGCCTTCAGAAGTGCTGTTGAAAAATACCTTAAGTTCATCAAGTCCATAAGGAGAAGGGAGAAACCTACCTACGCTCAGGCCAGCCCATAGGGTCAAGAAACTCGCCCGGCAATATTTCTTTCAGACTCACGGGTAAGTAGCTTTAAAGTGTAGAGGCCTAGTGAACGAATTCTCCTCATACAACTTACTCCTCGACATACTGCTATTTTCATGACATCCAAGGTGAAGTTGCCAAAGCTATCTTTTAGTGCATTGTGATGTATAGAAGTATAGGGCATATTATTTAAGAACTATTGAAAGCATTATTATCTACAGTGTAGCGGACTATGCCCGAAAGGGTTTTTGAAGCTAGAGTCGTGAACGTAGCTGAACTACTTCAACATAGACGCATATTCTTCGAGGTTCCCGAATTTCAAAGGCCATACAGCTGGGATGATGAGCAAATAGAGCAGTTCTGGGATGATATTTATTCGAGGTGGAAGGAGAAGGAGGAATCATACTTTTTAGGTTCCATGATATTTGCTGGAAAGAGGGAGAGCTACGGCTATAAGTACGTAGTGATAGACGGTCAACAGCGGCTTACAACTTTGCTAATACTTCTATGTGTGATCCGCGACTTATTCTTGAAAAAGGCTAAAGTGGCTGATCCGTTATTTAGCGCCCGTATCGAGGAATGCATAAATTACCTTGGTCGCTATAAGTTAAAACTCCAGCCTGAGCATCATTCAAAATTTGAGAATACCGTGTTAAAAGGCATCACGTTCCCTGAAATAAAGAGCAAAAGAGAACTGCTCGAGTTACGTCAAGAAAATAGGTACTTATATGTTGCTAACTTCTTTAAGGAAAGGCTTCTTGAAATCCATAACTCAATGGGATTTGAGGGTGTAAAGGACTTCATAGAGTATGTACTAGATAACATAGAGCTTGTAGAGATACTAACTAATGACTTGTCTGAAGCCATAAGGGTATTTCAAGTAGTGAACACGAGAGGTCTCGATCTCTCGCCTGCGGACATCATCAAAGCCAACTTATATAGTATGACACCTGAAGATCGCATAAGGGAGTTTAAATCACTATGGCAGAGAATAGAGGAAGCCGCAATAGAGCAGAACCGTAGCTTGACAGAACTCTTTACATACTATGTATACTACCGTCTAGCACCGAATAGGCCTAGAAGAGCCATACAAGATGTAATGAATAGCATATTTAGTGAGCATAAGAAAGCGGGGCACACGACAACAAACTTGCTCTATGACGTAAAGGGTTTTGTTGAATCAATTAACTCTATAGAAAAGCTACAAAGTAACACTGCCATAGTTACGATGAAGTATCTGCCCAATGAAACCTATTGGCTAACTATATTAGCGTCAGCTAAAAAAGAAAACTATAAGGACTTTGAGAAACTGGTTGGAGAAATTCGTAGACTCTTCTACCTTTACTGGATTGCTGGCTATACTGTACAGAAAGTTAGGCAACTATCGCTAAAGATAATTGACATGGTAAAATCGAGAAAACCAGTAGATGGAATTAAAGAGATTATAGAGGACAAGCTTAAGGATGACGATGTATATAGATTGGTTGTCGAGAATCTCAACAGTGAAGTGTATGGTCAGCGATGGCTTAAACCTCTTCTCTTGATGGTCGAGCACGAGCATAGCGAGCCCGTGAAGACCATATATATAGATCTAAAGAGAGTAGACGTTGAGCATATACTGCCCCAAAAATGGAGAAACAATGATTATTGGCAAAGGTATTGGACAGAAAGTGAAGCTAGAAAGTGGCTTAATAGGCTGGGTAATCTCACGCTACTGTATAGAAGGGTAAATGAAAGGATAAAGAATGCTCCATTCCCAGAGAAACTTAAATACTACAAGGGTCATGAAAAAGAGGCACCTACAAGCTTTGTTTTAACACGTAACCTATATGACCTTAAAGACTGGACACCTAAGGATGCTACAGATAGACATATGTGGATAATAAGTGAAATATCAAATATTCTGAGTATACCACTAGAATACATTGCTCAGAATACTCAGAATATTCTAGTGAAAGTAAACGGATAAAATTCAAACTATACCCTAACTACAAAACACCCTCACTGACATAAAATTCTACAGTCAAAATAATAAAGCAAAATCACGACCATTTCAGTGATCTCTGGAAGTCCTCTAGTCTCCTACAACTGGGTTTCTCTCTAACAGTATTTTGCCCCACCTCTGGTTCCCGTAGATCTTGTTAATGGCTGGCGCCTGCACTATAGCCCACAGCTCGTATTTCTCCGGCAATCTCCTGCCCTCAATAACGTCTCCATTTCGGCTGAAAACGGCGACGCCGTTAACGTCAGTTGTTTTCTCTGCAATCTAGGCAATTTCTCCGTTCTCAAGATTTACTGCAACTAGCTTTACAACTGCACTAGGCACCTTTATGCTAGTGTTGTAGCCGAACTCGCATACCTCAAGCCTTACCGTGTAGTTATATCGGGCTAGGACGACTATAGCTAGATCCGTGTAGTAAACCCAAGTGTCCACTATAGCGTCCGTTAAGTGGTCTAGGCTGTCGCTGATAAGGTACCTTGCGTAGAGATAAGGGGGTTTAAGCTCCCACTCCGAGAGCTCCCTGTACACGAGTGTCCGCCCATCCTCATCCAGCCTTGTCTCAGACAACTGTGTGTCGTTCAAGAAGAACCTCAGGTAAGTTCTGCCGTAGACATAGGTGTTGTCGTCAACCCACTTAAGGTATATCCTGACCTCCGCCAAGTCAGGTGTAATCGGGATAAACTTCAGCTCAGGCTTGGCGGAGCATATCCTGACCTGCTTACTTATAGTCCCGGAGCCACTGTCCCCGTAAGTGTTGCTCCAAGAATACTCGACCGTTATCGTGTAGTCCCTCCACCCGCCCGAAAGGTTCATCCGCTTGACAATCCATACTCCGAACTTTTCGGTGAAGCTCGTCCTTCAGTTTCTCTCCGTACGGATCACGGTTTTCGTCTCATCTTCTATAACAGGGTTCTTTTGGTCATACTTCACAAGGTATTTGCAGAAGTCGTTTGGTACTGTGACTCGGATGTTTACGTCAACGGGGTAGTAGAAGTGTCGTCCAGTACCTGTTCGAGTCGTAACCCGGTCTTCTACCTCGACTTCAACCAGCACGATGAAGTATTCGAAGGGCAGGAGCTTCTCAGACTTGGCGTCTAGAATTTCTCCAAACGCGTTGCTGTAGTGGACGTAGGCCTTAACCTCCTTTACGACATAGCGGTGATAGTAGTCTAGGCTAGTAGACTCGAACACTGCAGTTAAAGCATGGTCTCCATTCATTACGACCGTTATGGTGGGTGAAGTTCCGGCTCGCTTGCCGTCCAGTAGCCAGTAGGCGAAACGATAGCCACTGTTGGAGTAAGCTCTAACAGTCACGCTAGCGCCCTCCTCGTACTCATATGTGCCGGGAGCAGGGCTAGTAGTGCCTCCACTAAGCGGGCTAACGCTTATAGTGAGAGTGTAGGTTTTAGGCTGAGAGTCTCCGCCTTCATCCTCGTTGCCGCCTCCACCATCACTACCGGCTTCCTCGTAGACTGCTGTGAGAACTCCATCTCCCTTAACGGTGAGAGTTGTTGAAGGCGAATCAGGGTTGCTGACGCTGAGAGCGCTACTAAGTGTAGACCAGTGATTAAACCTGTATTCTACGCCATCAGCCACAACCTTTTCGGGGGCTGAAATAGCATAAACATCAGCCCAGAGCTCA
>QMSB01000130.1 GCA_003650815.1 Thermoprotei archaeon
TCCTAAGCATGCTTAAGAAGCGAGGAGTAAAACACGTGATTACTGATGGCGCTAAATGGTATCCTATTGCTGCTCGCTGGGCTAGACTCAAGCACAGTATTGTGCGTGGTGGTGTTCGAAGCTATGTTGAGTGCTTTATATGCGCGATTAAAGATAGGTTGAGGGGCTTTGATGCTTATTTTCCTTCGCCTCGCAAGCTTCTAGACTCTGCTCTCAGGCTAGTTTATGCTTGGGCATGCTTCTACAACTATGCTAGAGTGCACTTGAGTTTTAGCGAACCTCCACGCTCGAGAGAGAAGAAATGTTTATATAGAAGCGCTAGTTTCAGTTGTTTGCTGGTGAGAGTATGAGCGCTAGAGCTAGTATACCTGCGTTAATACTCAAAGAGGGAACCTCTCGTACGGTAGGTAAAGAGGCTCGAAGAACCAACATATTGGCTGCTAGAGTAATAGCGGAGGCCTTAGCTAGTTCATTAGGTCCTAGAGGAATGGATAAGCTACTAGTAGATTCATTTGGGAGTGCTACAATTACCGGAGACGGTGCTACAATTTTAAAGGAAATGGATGTTCAGCACCCAGCGGCGAAAATGCTTGTGGAAGTAGCAAAAGCTCAGGATGACGAAGTAGGAGACGGAACAACAACTGCCGTAGTACTAGCAGGAGAGTTACTGAGAGTAGCTAGCGAGCTACTAGATCAGGAGATTCATCCAACAATAGTGTGTGACGGGTATAAAAAGGCTTTAGATTTCGCTCTCAGTGTAATTGATGACATAGCTGTTAAGGTTAAACCTCGTGATCGAGAAGTCTTAATGCATGTTGCGATGACTTCTCTTGGAAGTAAAGTAGTAGCAGAGTTCAAAGAGTTTCTCGCAGATTTAGCAGTTGAGGCAGCTCTTTATGTTACTGAAGAGATAGATGAGGGACTTAAATTAGACTTAGATAATGTTAAAGTAGAGAAGAAGAAGGGGAAGTCGATTGAAGAAAGTGTGCTAATAAAGGGCGTGGTTTTAGATAAGGAAGTAGTGCACCCAGATATGCCTAAGCGCGTAGAGAACGCTAAGATAGCTTTACTTGATTGTCCATTAGAGATAGAAAAACCCGAATGGAGTGCGAAAATACATGTGACTAGCCCAGAGCAATTAAGAGCGTTCTTAGATCAGGAATCTGAGATTCTAAAAGAGATGATTGAGAAAATAGCTAGCACTGGAGCAAATGTAGTAATAGTCCAGAAAGGTATAGATGACTTAGCGCAGCATTATCTTGCTAAGAAGGGAATTCTCGCTGTCCGAAGGGTAAAGAGATCGGACATGGAGAAAATCGCTAGAGCTACTGGCGCTAGAATAGTGACTAGTGTAGAAGACTTGTCGCCTGAAGACCTAGGAACAGCAGGACTTGTCGAAGAAAGAAAAGTAGGAGAAGACAAAATGGTGTTTATAGAGCAGTGCCCCAACCCTAAGGCTGTAACGATACTCTTACGGGGAGGAGCTGAGCACATAGTCGATGAAGCAGAAAGAGCGTTACACGACGCGCTATGTGTTATAAGAAACGTTATAAGAGATCCTAAGATCCTAGCAGGAGGTGGAGCGCCTGAGATGGAAGTTGCTAGAAGGCTAAGAGAGTTTGCCAAGAAGCTACCCAGTAAGGAGCAGCTAGCGGTGCTAAAATATGCTGAGGCAGTAGAGTCTATACCAGTTATTCTAGCAAATAATGCGGGCATGGATCCAGTGGACGCTCTAGTAGAGCTTAGATCAAGACACGAAAAAGGTGAAGTGTGGGCTGGAGTCGATGTCCTTAATGCTCGTATAGCAAACATGTTGGAGCTCAACGTACTAGAACCAGCTATCGTGAAAAAACAAACACTTAAATCAGCAACAGAGGCAGCTATAATGATACTTAGAATAGATGACATCATTGCAGCAGCGCCGCCTAAAGAGAGCGAAAAGAAGGGAGAAGAGGAAAAAGGATTTGAGGAAGAAAAGGAATCTGAAACTGAATGAGCAAAACAACACCTAAAATCATAGGGCCTCCTCGTCTGACAAGATACGAAAAGTCTAGGATAATAGGAGCGAGAGCTCTCCAAATAGCCTTAGGTGCACCAGTACTTATAGAGATTCCTGAAGGAGTGACGGACCCAATAGAGATAGCGAAACTCGAGCTAGAGGCAAAAGTTCTCCCAATAATAATCAGAAGAAGACTACCTAATGGAAAATACCAAGATATACCTCTGCAAGAACTCGAGGTGAGTTAATCGCTCTTTTTAATTGTGATCCTGCCTTTTTCTATATATATTTCAAGTTCATCGCCTATGTCAAACTTATCAATAATTCTATCCCATTCATCTTCTGTTAAGAAGAGAACAGCGCGAGGCATCATCACCTTATTTTGAGAAAAGGGAGGTAGTGCTCTCATTACTTGAGAGACTATCGGTATAATTTCTTTAGCCAGAGTAGAGTCTCTTGGATGCATTATGACGGGACCGGGAATTTCTCTCTCCTCGGCTATTTCTATTTTCACTATATTGTTCCCGAGAGTATCTTTTGTCAATGTCTTGCTTACAACTATTCCCTTGATTACGACATGAGTGTGACTCACGCTCTTACTCTAACATAGTCCTTAATATTCTTAATCTATACAGCCTCATTATGCTTAGAAGATTTCTTCTAACCGGTGTGTAGTACTATTAACTAGAATCTGATGTACCTGAGATTAAGTCTAAGCTTTAGTCTTCCGAAAAGTTTATATATTAAGCGACGCTTTTAGAAAGGCGCTACAGGGTGAGAGAATGGCAGCCGAAAGACCTAGTGAAGGAATAATATTAGTGGGACAGAAGCCTACAATGAACTATGTCTTAGCTACAGTAATTCAATTCAATCAAGGAGTAGACCGAGTAATCATAAAAGCTAGAGGCAGAGCTATTTCTAAGGCTGTAGACACAGCTGAGATAACTAGAACAAGATTTCTACCAGATCAAATAACAGTAAAAGAAGTAAAGATCAGTAGCGAGAAAGTAGGTGAGCCAGGTAAAGAGAGAACTGTGTCCACTATTGAAATAGTACTAGAGAGAGTCAAGAAGTAAAGCATTTCAAAACCTTTTTTCTAGTACTATATAATCTTCGTTATTTAGCAAGAAGCTTCTAGCTATTAATTATACACCAATACTCCCTTATTCCTCACTCCAGTACCTTATTACTAAGAACCATGAAATTGGAGGTAGTATAAGTGAAGTGACGAACATTAATGAAGAAGCTTCAGAGCTTACATATCTTGGTGTCATTAATACAAACGTAAATACTGCGAGAAGTATATAGGATACTACTATACTTGTAAGAGCCTTGGCAAATCTACGCTGTACTCTATAGGGCTTATTTTTACCTAAAAGCACTATTAGTAAAACAGCTATATGTACTGCAATTATAATCATAATCCCTCTCCAAAGGTCTATGTACATTTTCTCTCACCCATCATTAAAGGAATTTAGGTTTTTCAGCTAAAGATATTATCGGTATGTGTATCCACCCAGGCTTAACCCCATTTGATATCACTATGTTTTCTTTTTTCTCGTCCACTTTTATAAGAACATAAGATCCTCGAAGTTCTGAGCTAGTTTCATAGTAGTAGAATATAGGTAGTCCATATAAATTGTAGTAATCATTAAATACTGCGAGGATCCCGTAGATGTTTTTTTGATTTTCCTTAAAGTGTAAAATGCAAGTAGTAGAGAACGGTCTAGAAGATACTATCGAAGCAGCATATCGAGCTAAGTCATTTAGTGAAGCTACTTTAACTTTTATACAAGCTAGAATTTTCTTCTCAGTAGCCATAGTCTCTCTATTTAATCTAGCAGGGATATTTTAACTCTCTCCCTTCTTTCAATACTTGTTAAAACATCAAAAGAGTTTTCCTTGACTACTCCCATTATATTAATCTTAAAGGGTAAGCTTCTATAGTCAGTTAAGGCTATACCTATAGTTCTGTTCTGGGGAGAATAAAATATCTGTCCACAGTCAACTCTATTCTTGGGCTTTTCATATCCTACACCTATATCCATAATTATGTACACTATATGATGCATTACTGTAGCAGTTGATACGTAAGGGAGTTTCATTAGAAATTTTTCAATAGTTATCGGGGCTAAATGCCGTTTTAAAATTGCTTTAACTGGCCCTGATTTCTCAAATTCCATTAGTATCTCATACCGACCTATACTCACAATAAATGAATAATAATTAAGCTTAAATACCTGATTGCTGTTTTCAGCCTGTGAATTTTAGTGAAGAATCTCCAGCTAAGGCTCTTGAAAAACTACTTAAAAGAAAGAAGGAACTAGAGAAAGAATTAGAAGTACTCCTAAAGAGAAAAGAGAAAGGAGAGATAAGTGAAGAGGAATTTTCTAAACAGAAGAGAAACATAGAAAAGGAGTATATTGAGATCATGGACAGAATAGCTCAACTTAAATACTTAGCAAGTCTCTGGGGATAAAAGCATTTAAAGATAAGTGAAGCATATATTTTAATAAAGCATAAGAATTACATTTTTCTAAGCTAGCACAGGAATCAGTACAAATAAACTTAAAGTATCTTTATTTGATTAACATAA
>QMSB01000131.1 GCA_003650815.1 Thermoprotei archaeon
ATAATATAGTTTCCGCTATAGTCTATTAGTGGGTGCGCTATGAAGGGTTTACGGGCTTTTTTCTCGAAGTCTATTCCTCTTCTGTGGAAAATATCGTATATTATTTTGACTGCGAAGCTTCCGCTCCAAGCAGTAATAGTAAAGTCTCTATCAGGTACTAGTGTTAATGTCACTGAGTACCCTATTTTAGTACTTGTGTCCACGTATAGAATACTATTACGGGAAAATAACTTTAAGCAGTTAAACTACTTTAGAGAAAACATGGCTCAGAATACTGTGTAAAGCTAGTAGACTGGTTAGGAGATTTTACTAGCTTGAGAGGAGTAGTAGGTATTTATTTACTATTGCCTACAGTATCTGGTGGTTACTTGAAGCCAAGTAGGATTGTTATTATTGGTTTAGATTCTCCGATAGCCTATAGGGTTTATGAGTACTCTAAGAAGGGTTTTCTACCGAACTTAGCTAAACTCATGGAGGAGGGAGTGCATGCAGTTAATTTTCTGAATTCCTATCCTACAGTTACTCCACAGAACTGGACTAGTATTGCTACTGGTGCTAACATAGGTACTCACGGTGTAACGGGATTTGGTGTACATTTGCCGGGCGAAGATTTGACGGAATTGAGGTCTGCTTTTGATTCCTCGCTCTGTAGAGCTGAGGTTATATGGAGTGTTGTAGAGGAAGCTGGCGGTAATTCTATTGTCGTTAACTGGCCTTGTAGCTGGCCTCCAACCTTTAAGCGGGGCTGGCAGATAGGTGGCTACGGTTTATCGATGAATGAGTGGAGGAGAGGTAGAATACTCTATGAAGCTGACCTATGTGATGGACAGCTTTTCACTACCCTCGATCTACCTCACTCTGTTAAAATAGTTTTTAGGAAAGCTAGCGGGTGGAGGAATATTCCGAGTCATGTTGATGCCTTGGAGGCTGAGGTTAAGCCAATGTATAGTGCTTGTGTGAGAAACGGGGAGAGGGGGTTAGAGTTAGCTAAAGTCAGGGGACCAAGCCCCTGGTATCTTCTAGTACTAGACTATGGTGAAGGATTTACTGAACTTGTTGTTTCCTGGGAAAAGGACTACGAGAAGGCTTTATGTAGACTCAGGGAAGGTGAGTGGAGCCCAGTTATTATAAGAGAGTTTGAGACAGTTGATGGGAGAGCTAAAGGAGCTTTCAGGTATAAGCTCGTTGAGCTCAGTCGAGACGCCTCGAGAGTCAGGCTCTTCATTACACCTATCTGCAGTCTCTCTTACTCAACTTATCCTAAAGAGCTTGTAGAGGAGATTATAAAGATTAATCCTCTGGCTTTTCCATCACATATAGTTTACGACGGACTCGGCTGGGGGTGGTTTGATGAGAAAACTTTCCTAGAGCTTGTTGAAATGGAGCATAAGTGGTTTTCAGACATAATAGTGTACTTAATGAAGACTAGGGATTGGAGGCTGGTGGCAGTACACATGCATGCTCCAGACTGGTTTTACCACTATGCTGTTCAGCCCGAGAAAATAGATCCTTCTAACCCTAAGTATGTTGGAGAAGAGAAGGCTAAAAAACTCATTAGTCTCGAGATAGAGTTCTATAAGGTTATTGATAAGGCTATAGGTGAGATCGTTGAAGCAGCTGGCTCAGAGGCTCTCATAGTAGTAGTCTCAGACCACGGCGCGAAACCTAAGATCTATGGAATTAATATTGCTCAGGTACTCGCTGAAGCTGGGCTTCTGGTCTTTAAAGACGATGGTAGTATAGACTACTCGAAGTCCAAGGCTATTCCAGGGTGGGAGGGACCGTGGATATATGTGAACTTAAGGGAAAAGTTTAGTCACGGTACTGTTAGTCTAGAAGAATATGAGGAAGTTAGAGAAGCCGTAGTAAATGCTCTTCTCGGATACATCGATCCTAAAACAGGGCTTAGACCATTTCTATTCGCTTTGAGAAAAGAAGATGCTAGACTACTCGGTCTCTATGGTCCGCGTATAGGAGACATAGTTTATGCTTTGAGACCGGAGTACGGTTCGCACCATGGACAGCTACCTACAGCTGAAGTCGGAATAGGCTCGCTTAAAGGCCTGCTAATAGTAAGGGGGCCGGGAGTAAAGAAAGGATATACTTTAAAGAGAACTGTACGCGCAGTAGACATAGTCCCGACGATCTGTTATCTCACAGGCTTAAGAGCTCCGAGGAACGCTGAGGGAGCTGTAATTTACCAGGCTTTAGAAGGTTTTCCAGACGAAGAAATAGAAGAAGACAAGGTCTTTAGGGTTCAGAAAAAGTTCTTCAAGAAAGAATACTGGGGTGAAGAATCTTTCAAAGTAAAAAGCTAAACACAAAATTACTTATATCCTCAGAAGACTACAGGAGACCTTCTGAAATCGTTTCAGATATCTGTGCTATATATTAAATAAAGCCACGTATAGAACATGTGGAAGAGGAGTAGAAACGTATAGCTCTATGTTCTATGCTTTTTCCTTATTCTATTTATGAAATCATGATATTCTTTTATTTTATCTCTAAATGGGTTTACTACAATGAATTTCTCTTTTGTTTTTTCTTTTAGTTTCTCATCTATTGATAAGATTATATTTATATTGAATTTTTCTGCTAGTGAAAGTAGGTAGGCGTCCCAGCTCTCTATTCTATAGTAAGTCGAGTTTTCTAGCGCTTTAATTACATCGTATTTCTTAAGATCTTCGTAAAATGCGGGGGAATTTATTTTTAAAGTCTCTCCTAGTTTATCGTTCACATCTTTGAGCGGTAACTTTAGATATTTCGTCATTATTAGTGATGCTCCTAAGAACGACGAGAGAGGAATTAGTGCTCTTATCTTAAATAAGAGAATTTTCTTGAGTAATTTTAGTGCCTCTTCCTCAAGAGGATTTTTAAAGTGAGCTACGACTATAATTCCTACATCTACTATTGCTTCATAACCCAAGTTTCCTCCATACATATTCTTCATCCATCCATTTTACTTCCTTTCCCAACTCCTTTACTTCTAAAACCGTTTGCTTCATTTTATTATACCATTCTTCTATTTCTTTTTCATCTACTCGGGGCTGCTGGATAACTATTTTTCCGGGATATGCTATAGCTATAGCTTTTCCTTCTTTAATGCCTGCAGCTTTTCGCAGTTTTACTGGAAGGACTACTCTGCCAGCTTTATCAATTTTGACTTCCGCAATTACTTCCATATGGCATAATATTTTCCATATGGATATATGTTTTTCGATAAATCCTGCTTAGAACGCATTCAGTATAACTTTAGTTAATTGAAATAAATAAAATGGAAATAAATAAAATATAAAGTAATGAATTGTCTAAATATTTTCTTCTCTATACAAGACTATTTGGTTAACTTATTTGTTTACTGTGTGTTTGTCTAACTGTATGTGTGCTTGTAGTAGTATGTAGACTAACTACTGTTCTCCGGCCTATCGCTTAAACTATTCTCTCTGTACTTGATGATGACCAAAGCATATGTGATTAGGTAGAGTATGCCTCCTATGTGGCATAGCGTTAAATATAGTGGGTAAGGCCACTGAGTGTAGTTTACTCTGTATACTGGTATGTAGAGTGTTTCTTTAGAAGTATTCACGGTCTTTAGTTTAATACTTGATATAGGCGTAGAGGTTACCATGAAGCCTCCTATAGTGACTGTTATTAATGCTAGCCACAGTATTTTTCTTGAGAAGTCTTTTGTCTCGCTGTAGACTACTAGGAAGGGTACTGCGTATTGTAGTGTAGCGGCTACTGCTTTCACTAGTAGTGCTGCTTTAACAGCTTCAAGTGAGCCTGATCTCACGCCTATGAGTGTTAATGGGAGGAATACTAGGAAGTTTAGTACAGCCCATAATGCTAGGAAAATGAGTGCTGTTATAGTCGCTTTATTTCGCTTAGAGGCGACTAGTATTAGTACTCCAGCTGCTTCAAGGAGTAGGGCTACTGTCTGAATAATTGCTGGTGGTGCGTAGTTCACAGCTGAGGACAGTTTGAAGCCTGACGAGAGCAGTGAGTAAAGCGATGTTACTTCACCTATGGTCATACTAATTAGTATTAAGAGTAGAGCAGTTTTAGCTGCCTTCATATTTACCACCATTTATGTAGTTTTCTTTTCTTGAACGCCCAGTAAAGATAGTATATTAGCCAGAGAGTTGTCAAAGGAAATACTGTTTTAAGCCATAAATCGAAGTTTGAGTAAGCGCCGACTATATTGAATACTGTGTACGCTATGATGTTTATGAGGAGAGCTCTTTTCTGCCAACCATACTTGCTTGCTACTTTTAGTGCTTCTAGTGCAGCATATCCCTCCTTAGTTAAGTGGTATTTTCCATCTTTCTTTACTTCAATTAATCCTTCTAGTTTCTTTAAGTGGAAGTCTAGGTGACCACTACTCTTTATTCCTAGCTCCTTTTTGAGCTCTGAGAAGGTCATAGGTTTTTCTGCGAGAGCTCTCAATATCTCTATTCTAAGTGGGTGTGCTGCTCCCTCAAACATTTTCTCACATTTCTCCCCGTTCATCGGGAAGAGAATCCCGCGCTAAGCTATAATTCTAGGCTTCTAGACTACAT
>QMSB01000132.1 GCA_003650815.1 Thermoprotei archaeon
AATTTTAGAAGAAACAAAAGCTATTAATCTGACTGAAGTAGATTTAAATAGCTTTAAAGTAGTTAAAGGAGACAAGAGGCTAATTGGAGTTTCTGAGAAGAAAGTACTTTACATGTATGGGAATGGAGTAGTTTCAGCGAAAATAACTGTAGCTGAGCCAGGATACTATATTATTACAGTAGATGCTCACGGCACACCAGTACACGGAATATACCCTGTCATGGAGATATGGGTGAATAGAGAAAAGGCATCATCTATTGAAGTAAGTAAGCGCTCAAACTACAGCACAGTAGTCTACTTAGAGAAGGGAACACATGTACTCTCAATAGCATTCGTAAACGACGAGTGGATCCCGGGAAAGGAGGATAGAAATCTCTACATACATAAAGTAGTTTACGGCAAAATAAAGTCACTGAAAATAATACCTCTAGCATCTCCATGCGTTTTAGCTAAAATACCCTTAGGAAAGGGCTTCATTATAGTAGACCAAGTTCCTTGGCTAAACGTAACAAACGAGCTAGGGAACGTCAACTACTTTAAGGCAGTAAAGTACTCCTATCAGCTACTATCACTACTAGGAGTACAGTTCAACCCCCTCAACATTATAGTAGTAGAGCCAACAGACTTCAAACCCGGAAAAGGTCTCATAGACATATCAAGTGAAAGAGTCGGCTTATACAGCAACGGCTACGTATCGGCACTCATTGAGCTACCTAGTAGAGGAAACTACTCTATAGTAATTATAGCTAGAGGAAACTACGCTAAGGGAGAATGGCCGCTAGCTGAAATACGTCTCAACGAGACTCTCTTAGGCGAAATAAGAGTAAATAGTAGTAGCTGGCGCAGATATTCTCTAAAGTTTTCAGCAGAAAGAGGAGTCTATGAGCTAAAAATATACTTTACTAACGACTACTATAACCCGCCTAAGGAAGACAGAAATCTCTACATTAAGTTAGTTGTAGTAGTGAAGGAGGAAGAAGGATGATATCATCCATCGAAGAATTTCTTATAGAGTAGCATTGCGAATGCTTCGGAGCTCTTAACCATCGCTATAGAGTATCCGTCTAGCTGAAGGAATCCCTCACCATATCTTATTGCAATAGACCCTGAGACAGCTGGGTCTCCTTCAGTATCGTCGTAAAATACGAATAGTCTCTCTGAGGGAGTACCAGTTATTTTCTCTGAAGTAGCTTCAGTATACACGTAGTAGAACGGATACCCCTTAGTGCTTACCCATATCCAGCCCCTATTCCTCATATTCCTCCCTATCTCAATAAAGTATTCTTTCCAGTTACTCCAAGTAGCTGGCATAGGGACTAGTTCTCCGTGAGCATTTACTACAACAGCTTTAGACGGAGAATTTCTTATAAGACGGTCGAGTTTATCCCAAGTATTTATTAGCTCGACAAAAGCGTATTTCTCGAAGTAAGCTCTTATAAGAGAGGGCTCAGCCCAGTGTCCCGGTATGCCAACACTACTTAAGTCTATTACATATACTCTGAGGACAGAAGACTCCTTTAATGTTTCAGAAGACACGGAGATCGCTCCAACAGAGCTACCAATTATTCTCAAAGTATATTTACCGCTTATTTTCTCATTAGATAAATTAAACCCAGCAACAAATACTCCGAGCTCATCAGGGTATATAACTCTAGACGAGAAAAATATGACTCAACTGTAGTCCCGTGACTAGAGTCTAAGTAAGCAGAAGAAATTTCAACAGGATATTTACCAACATTCCTAACATATAGCTTAAACAAAATACAGTTCTTATAGTTTACAGTAGAGTATCCCTCAATTTTAACAACCTGACTAAACCTCTCAGAGTCCTCTCGCCTAGTTTTAAGAACGTATCCTTGAGTAAACAAGTATACAGCAATAGAGGATACAACAACTATTACTAAAAGTATTAAAGCAGCTATTACGGGCAGGTCTCCACACCGCATTAACCTTCCTTTAAACACATTATTTAAGTAAATAAAAATTTATAGATATTTCCCTTAAACTAAGAAACATATCATTCCAGTATACTTAAGTATTTGAAATAGCACCTAAGTTTAAGTAAACTATCCAGTACATTTAAGCAATCTGTACTCAAGTACTCTAACATACACTATGTTTAACACCACAGCTTACTACATATTAACAGAATTCTTAGGCAAACCTTCCCTCTAACTCAGTAAGTATATTACATAGCTCTCCACACTACTATACCTACGAGATTGAACAAGCTGTTTATAAAAAAGAGGAAAATTTAGACGTATCTACCACACCTATAGCAGTACCATCTCTTGTACTGAGGAATCCATGTCAGCGGTTGTCCGCAAGTAGGGCACGTAGGAACAGCCTGCTGCTGAGGAGGAGGCGGTGGAGGTGGCTGAGTCGGGTAAGTGGGAGCAGGATAAGCGGGTGGAGCTCTCTTTCCTCTTAATGCGACAACAAGAACTACTATGAGTACTACTATTATTATAATGATTATTAGGAGTAAGAGTATAGGTATAGACATTCCGCCTATAGTGAGGTATCCTAAGACACCTAAGAATCCTCCAGCAGTAAGAGGGCTAATGTTAGTGTCTTTTAGAAGTAGAGTAACTTCTACTTGAGTACTATCCTGTGTGCGCTTACCATAAGCCTTAATCAGTAAGCCCGTGACTTTATCGTAGTAGTATTCAAATCCATAGTCGTCTACAGCTTTCCAGCAGCTCCACTGCCTACCCTTAGCATCAGTAACTACAGCTTCACCCACTACTTTAGCAGTCCTATATTTACCAACTTTAATAGTAGACCCCTGCTTAAGATTAGTACCCCACCAGCTCTCAACAGTTACTTCAGATACATCTAAGCCCTTCCCCGCACCCTTAAGTATAACAATTTTCTTCAACTTCCCAGTATTCTTATCTATGAATACCTTGTACTTATACTCAACAGACATCATAAACGCACTTATCTTAAGAGTAACTAAAATCACTATATCAGTTGTAGTAACATCTACAACCTCCCACTTAACATTACCATCGAAAGACAGGCTGAGAGCTCCACCCTTCATACTCACTTTAATAGTATATTCTGCAAAAGTACCTTTAGCGAGAAACGACGGTGGCTGTGCAGCTACATTAGAGAGCATTAGTAGTGCTAGCACTATAGAGCTTAAGGCTAATTTTCTATTTAATCTCATCGATAATTAATCTCTTAGGGAGTATATATATTCTTTTCTAACTAACCATATTTAACTGGTATGAAGTTTTAAAGGCCGCTATAACTATTACACTTATCTTTTAAGCACATAATTAGGAAACAGTACTAATAATTATTAGGCTTAGCTTATTTGACTATATTTTTCTTTAAGAAATGAAAATATTTCACAAAGCTTAGCCTCCTTATCAGATAATGATAGTCCACCACTCTCCCCAGGAATCTCTAGGTTCAAGGGCTTCCTATAATTTACTCTCCTAAAAGCTTTAAGTACTTTAATCCAGTCAATATTACCTCTACCTATCATCAAGTGCTGGTCTTCCCTCCCATTATTATCGTTTAAGTGAGAAGCTATAAGAAGCTTCCCTGACTCTAGTACTGCTTCCTCCACCTTCTCCTCGTAACCCCCTATATTTGCGTGTCCAGTATCTAAACATACTCCAAGTTCTTCTCTAGAAACAGCTTCAATAATTTCTATTAAATCAGAGATTTTAGACCCATAACGATTACCGTCGCCAATATTCTCTAAAGCTACCTTAACACCATATTTTTTACAGCATTTAGAGACCTGATTATAAAACTTAATATTAATTTCCTTACACTTCTTTAAACTAAGACTCCTTATACTAAAGGGATGACACACTAAAATAGGGATATTGAGTTTTGAAGCATATTCAATCCACTTCTCTGCCTCCTTAAGCCTATCATACATACTCTTAGAAGTAAAGTCAGCTAAATCAAAGGGACCGTGAGCATGAATAATTTCTATCCCAAATGACTCTACCCTCTGAATAAATTCAGGGAGTGAGAAAGGATTATCACTCACCGCTATAGCTCTACTACTTGAACTAGAGTCTAAATATACTTCACCACTCCTAGCTAACATTTCATTAAAGTGTTCAGCAGAGAGCTCAACATACCTAAACCCTACTCCACTAATTTTCTCTAAAGCCTCCTCTATACAAAGCTCAATAAACCAAGAAGACCATATACTCCACTCAAATCTCTTAGGCCTAATAAGCCCATATAGATATTCCCTAAAGCCCTCCATTACTCACAACCCCTCTACAACACTTTAACAAAATATTCCTCAATATTAAATTAAAATCAAGTAAATACTCTGATTTCCTAAAACCACCTCCCCCCACAAACATAAAAATACTTTGATAGTACACGTTTTCAAAGGCGACTAACATTTATATAATTCTTTCTACTCTATGAAAAGTTCAACATAGATTATACTTAAGCAGTACACTAAATATTCCAGCATACAGCCAGGAGATTAATAGAGTACCGAAATATACTTCATTTACTTAACATAGATTACAGCAACACCAACAGTAATATATTTAATCAAACT
>QMSB01000133.1 GCA_003650815.1 Thermoprotei archaeon
GGCTAGTTTATGCTTGGGCATGTTTCTACAACTATGCTAGAGTGCACTTGAGTTTTAGCGAGCCTCCACGCTCAATACCTGGAAGCACCGAGCTAGAAAGACTAAAAGCATTAATAACAAGAGATGATTAAATTGCCAGCACCCATTAGTTCAATAAGTACGAGAATTAAAGGCTTATCTTACTCTAATAGACTCAAGATTATTTGGTGCTACTGCAGGTATTTTGAATCTATTTTGAATATATATAGCAAGTCCTAGAGACTTATTTTTTTCACCGTGACATAGTATGATCTTCTCTGGTCTAGGAGTAACTCTACTTACATAGCGTATCAGTTGTCTTCTATCACTATGACCAGAGAATCCCTCAACTCTATAGACCTCAAGCTGGAGTCTAATTAGTTTTATTTTACCTGTCTGATCAACGAATTCTATTTCTCTTTGACCGTCAAGGATTCTCCTACCCAGAGTTCCCTCTATTTGATAACTCACGAAGACTAGCGAATTTCTAGGATCATCTGCTAGTAGCCTTAAATACTCAAGCACAGGGCCTCCCATAAGCATACCTGATGTGGCTAATATTATACATGGATCACCCTCAGCAACTTCTAATCGCTTCTGAGGATCGTCGACTGCCACAAAATACTCTGAGAGAAGAGGTATTTCATCCTTGTATATTTTTTCTCTCATTTCTCTTGAGAGAAATTCTGGATATGCTAAATGAATTGCTGTGACCTCATTCATCATTCCCTCGATGTAGACTGGGACCTCTGGAAGAATGTTCTTATTTATGGCGTTACTTATGACTAACATTATTTCCTGTGCTCTACCAACTGCAAGAACCGGTATCAACACCTTACCTTTCCTTAAAAGTGTTTGGTTTAGAATTCTAAGAAATTCTCTTTCAGTTTCTTCTCGAGAACGCATGTAGTCTTCTCGTCCTCCATAAGTTGACTCCATTATCAGAACTTCAAGTCTAGGGAACCGATAGCCGGCAGCTTCAAGAAGAGCAGTTCTTTCAAATTTAAAGTCTCCCGTATACACTATGTTACATAGTCCATTACCTATATGTAAGTGAGCCAATGCTGACCCTAAAATGTGCCCTGCATCATGAAGTGTAAGCTTCACATCGGGAGCTATATCTGTGACCTCACCATACTCTAAGGTTACAGTGTGAGCTATGGCATCGTAGATATCTTTTTTAGAATATAATGGTGTCCTACCCTCCTTTATCGACACCTGTATATAGTCTTCCTGAAGAAGCTTCATAAGGTCTCTTGTAGGAGCTGTGCAGTAGATAGGTCCTTTATATCCATACTTAAAGAGGTATGGTATGAGACCACAGTGATCTAAGTGAGCATGAGTCACTATTACTGCATCTAGCTGATCTATGTCGAATTCAGGCATGTAAATGTAAGGATATTCGTCTCCGCTAAGCGAGGGCTTTATTCCACAGTCTAACAAGATATTGCTTTCATCTGTCTGTACCAGAATGGCGCTTCTGCCGACTTCTTGAAATCCTCCTAATGCTACAATTCTGACCCTACTTGTCTTAAAGAATGGAGATCTGTGAATTTTTGTCCCTAAGTCTCGCATAAATTTCTGTCTCTCGGCAGATCTCAATCTAAGTATACTTCTAACCTCAGCTATGGTCTTTGATTCTACAGGAGGAGTTCTGATTACTTTAGGGCGCCATCCTGTCAGGAGTATTATTTGCCTTAAATTTCTGCCTTCTTTACCTATTACATACCCCGGCTTGCGTGCCTCTATTTCTACCTCGCCTGTGTTATCATCAAAATATATATGTTTGACTTCGGCCTCGGAGGGTACTACACTTAATATGACTTCCCTCGCCTTTTCTTCCGGGAGTCTGGATTCTGGGTCTACTTTAATTATTATTCTCTTTTTTATAGTTTTTGCTACTTTCTTTATTATATTTTCATTTTCGATAAGTGCCCTTGGATTATCTAGTATTATAGCTATTTTAGGTCCTTCAAACTCTATTTTAACTTTACCTACATCAGGTGGAATATTCTTTAAAATAGTTTCCCTAATGTTCGTTAGCACGAGGTCTGTTATCATTTCAGCTACCTCTGGATCTTATTTTTAAAATTATGTTCTCAACTTCCTTATCACCCAGCTCTCTATAACCTTTTTCCTTAGATACATATGCTACATCGATTCCTTCTCCACTACCAGGGTCTCTTTGAATAGCTGAGTATACAGCTTTAACTGCTAGATGTATTGCGGCGTCTAATGTCATTTTTCTAGAGTACTCCGCTTCTAGTACTCCTAGTGCATAAGGTGAGCCGGAACCCGTAGCTATGAATTTATCTTCCTTTGTAGTACTTCCATACCAGTCAATCTCATATATTGCAGGTCCTTCACCATCAACACCGCCAATTATGAGCTGTACTACCATTATGAAGGGTCTTGCACTAAATAGTAATGATGATGCCAATGAAGCTACCGATTTTAGAGGTATTGGTTTATGGTTTTCTAGCTTATATAACATTGCTTCACTAGCTAACTGGTCTACTAGAAACTGTGCTTCGGCTACAACGCCAGCTATAGTCACCCCTACGTGATCGTCTATTTTGTGTATCTTTTTCCCGTGTTTGTGTGAGATATAAAATCCACTGGTAACTCTGCGGTCAGTAGCCATTACCACTCCATCATCGCATACAATGCCAACGGTAGTGGTACCTTTAAACAACTTGTACTTAATAGACCTAGGGTCCAGCATATCGTTAGCCTTACAATATCTCTCTAGAAAGTTAATTAATTTTTCTATAATAAAAAACAAAAGGTCTTTAAGCAGGCTCTAAACTAGACTCTGAAGTCTCTTCTTCCTTTCTTTCGAATATAGCCTCAAAAATTATTTTAAACTCGGTAATTTCACTTAAATATCGCTTTATATCTGCTATTAATCCTTTCAACGCTAGATTTATATTGGATATCGATAGGAGATTTTGAGGTAGTATTAGAGATGCTTTTCTGTTTTCTATAATTATTTTTATTTTACTTAAATCCACTCCGCGCAGTCTTCTTCTTAGTAGCTCCTTAATTTTCTTATCTGTAGATTCTATCTTCTTAATGACTTTAATTCTATAGATCAAGGTCTTCCCGGCAAGTGGATGATTGAAGTCTAGGACTACCCTTCCGCTTCCAATTCTTTTGACAGTCGCTATTTTGCCGTCAAAGCTTATGATTTCATTCACTTTAGGTCTAATATTTTTTCGGAGTAAGTCCCTTATGGATACTGTTCTCACCTTAGATGGATCTCTTTTGCCGAAGGCTCTTTCGGGGGGTATCTCTAGTATCTTTTCTTCACCTACACTCATTTTCTTTAGTTCCTCTTCTACACTTTTGAGAAGCCATCCCTCGCCTATTATTACCAGCTCTGGTCCATATACTTTGTTCTCATCAAATATGTTAGCTTCTCTAGCCTCTTTTTCATTTGTAGTATCTATTATGCGGTCGTCTTCCTTAACCTTTACTGTATAGTCTACTAATATGTAGTCTCCGTCATTAAGTGACATAGCCTTATCACATACTTTAGCCTGTATTTATAACTCTTACTCTTGTAGGAGAGAAATCAGAGCAGAACTAGTCATCATGTTTCAGCGCAGGTCAGTAACATCATCTAGGTAAAATCACTCTCTTTGAGAAAGCTTAATTAGTCTCGTAATGTAGCCTGCTACTCTATTGCGGGCTCTCTTTGATTGAATGTTCGTTAGCTCCGCAACAAGTCTCTTATTAGTTTCAAAGTCTGCTGTGAACTTATCTGGGTATTTTTCTAATAGTTTTCGCGCTAGTCTTTTGATGAATCCTGGTCTGACTTTACCCATACGCCACTTCTTTTCTTCTGGTCGCTAATATATATTTCCCCTCAACGAGCTTTGAAGCTCTTTAGTAAAAGTATAGTTAATAAAGTTTCTCCGGTAGAACTTTGATTATTAGATTCAGCTAAAGAGAAGAGATAGCTTTATTGCTGAGAAGAAGAAAAATATCTTATGCCTGAAATACCTCTAGCACCTATAGACAGAATAATACATAAAGCAGGTGCTGAAAGAGTCAGTAATAACGCCGCATTAGTACTAAGGGATGTTCTTGAAGCAATCGCGTATGAAATAGCAAAAGAGGCTATAGAACTCGCTAAGCACGCAGGTAGACGCACGGTGACCGAAGAAGATGTGAAGCTAGCAGCACGACGTTTAACTAAGTGGTTACTTCCTACGTTATAATGTTTTGTTTCATGGTATCTAATCTATGTAGATTTTTTATAATAAAAATGATATTTGTGTAAAAAATTGGCATAAATTAATTCTGTTTCTTTAAGTGAGGTCTCTGTCATTCAATGCAAGGCCTTATACTTTTAAGGAGCTCAGAATCGGTGCTGGCAACTTGATCGCCTCTTGTTATTAATGCTTTTAGTCTTTCTAGCTCGGTGCTTCCAGGTATTGAGCGTGGAGGCTCGCTAAAACTCAAGTGCACTCTAGCATAGTTGTAGAAACATGCCCAAGCATAAACTAGCC
>QMSB01000134.1 GCA_003650815.1 Thermoprotei archaeon
AAATAGATTGTAAGTGTATAACTACTCTGAGAAATTACCTTAGGTACTTTGATTATTAGTGCTGTAACAAGTATAAGTAATACTGTTGAGGTATATGACCTCTTCATCCGAACCACTTAAAAGCATAATACTTTACTTCTTGAGTAAGAGTATCTTTTACTGCTATTACAAATTTCTTTCTTACAGAGTGAGATAGTCTCCCTGCACGAACTATTTCTATGGGGTCTATTTTAGTATTTTTGGTTAAAACTTGTACTAGAAAAGGCGCGTGATCTATTCCAGGACCATATTTGTATACAGCGTAAGTGGCCCCAAATTTCATTCCAGACTTAACTACATACCCCCTATTTCTTAAATCTTCGTAGACCGTGTATAGCTCGTCAAATAACTCGATATACTTTCTGGCTATTTCTACAAAATCGCTAGGAGGTACTTCCTTATTCTCTGGAGTATATATTTTGATGCGCCCTCTTTTCATTAAATATAATGCTTCGATAAGTGATAACTCGAGAGGGCTTTCTATTTTGTCGCATAAAGATAAGTCTTTCACTTTGGGCATATAAGTGAATTTTCCGTAGAAACCTTCTTTGTATAACTGGCGCGCTAAGTCTACATCCAGCACCACTACCTTACAGCCAATTAGATAAGCTCTATTCTCCATACCCTATATTAGCTAAATGCTTTTCACTAGTATATCTTTCGCTTTAGCTTTGAGAACTTAAATTTAAATATGATTCCTGCTAATATCAACGTGTCTGAGCGTAAAGAGAAGAGGCTTAGATTGAGGAGAAAAGGTGAAGTATCGAGGGGAGTGGCTAAGATTAGCCCCAAAGCCGCGCAGTACTTAAATATTAAGGATACTTTAGAGGTAGTAATAGCGGGTAAGAAGAGATACTACTTTAAAGTATTAGTTTCAGAAGACGTGCCGGAAAATGAGGTATGGTGCAATGAAGAAGAGCTGAGAGAATATGGTATAGCAGATAAATCTATAGCTACGTGCAGAGCCCCA
Organism: Thermoprotei archaeon; assembly: GCA_003650815.1. Taxonomy (GTDB): domain Archaea; phylum Thermoproteota; class Thermoprotei; order Thermofilales; family B15-G2; genus B15-G2. The sequence continues at coordinate 1,010 of QMSB01000134.1, forward strand.
CTTAAGGAAAAAGAATGATAAGGTATATAAGCCGCTATCGATTTCAAACACGACAATCTTATGCTTAATGGTGTAGAGAAATGGTGATGAGTAGAAGAGATTTAGAGATATCCGCTATACCGACTTCCATTGCTCAACAAAAGCTCGTAGATCTTCTTTCCGAGGCATCTCATAAAATAACTTTAATGTTCAGGGATCTAGAATTACTCTTAAACAAAGCTGAACCCGAGGAAAAAGTCTTAGAAAAGCTTAGAAGAAATAAAAATGATATAGAAGAGCTAAAAAAGGAAATATTCTCTTATATATCACGTGTCGCTGTCTCTCTATCGTATAAAGATGAGTGGATCAGACTCGCCTCAAAAATATCAAACATAGCCGATAAAATCATGGGAATTATGTACAGATTCGAGCAAATGAGGAGAAGAGAATGGGGGCTGCCCACTATAATTATTGAAAATATGAAAAACTTTGCAGAAACCCTAGAAGAAATGTCTCAAAGCCTTTACAAAGCTTTTATTAATATAAATACTGAGCCTAGTCATACGCTTGATTACTGCGAGAAAATAGAGGAGCTAGAAAGAAAACTTGATGAGAGATACCGAGACCTGCTCTTCATGATTGTAGAAAGCAGCTTAGACACTAACGCTATTATAATAGCAAAAGATATTGCAGATATGCTTGAAGAACTATCTGACAACATATTCTATACTACTGACGACCTAAGGATCTTAGTCTCTGGGCTAATCTAATATTTGTAGCCTTTTTAATTCGAAAAGGCATATAGCCAGCATAGCGATAGGACTTAATCCGGGTCTCTCTACAAATGGAAGAGAATAAGCTTCCCCGTACTCGATTTCCCTTAGAGAAAATCCTGGCTCAGAGCCAGGAAACATTAGTATAACACTTTTCTGACCTTTCACAAGTTTCAAAATATCATTAAAATCTATTGCTGGAGTATTATGCTCACTTCTTGTGATAAATATCAGTTTTTCAGGTTCAAGCAGTTCAACTACATCAGGTATGTCGGCTACGACGATCATATTTCTACCACTCTTAAATACTACTTTTTGAGCCTCCGGTACTCCACTCTGAGCCGCAGCTCCCATAGCCTTTGATATTACTACAGTAGAACAACCCATCGCTATAGCTGTTCGTACGAAATCCACTAGTCTTTGTACAGAGAATACTCCGTGAATACCGACAATAGGCAATATCACTTGCTTATTTGCTATCATCTGAATGTGATATACCTTCTCTATTATAAGTTTTCTAGCCTCTTCAAAATCTCTCTAGCTATAACTCTTGCTAATGGTACTGGAACAGCCTCTCCAACTTGATTATACTGCGAATCCCTACCTCCATAAAATATATGGTAGTCCGGAAAACCCATAAGCCTGGCCTGCTCCCTAACTGTCAGAATTCTATCTTTAAATGGATGAATGAATCTTGAGGACCCCATGACCGTGGGTGCAGGCCTATATGGATGAAGTTTAATAAAATTCCTGTATTTCCGTCCCTCAGCACCGTAGTATATTACAAGAGCCTGCCCCCACTTCAATTTAGATATCTTACGTTGTTTTTTAGCCGACAATGGAACATATACATGATTAGGTATTTCTGCCACAGCTCCAGGCTCTGGAAGATCCCCTATGGCGTCCATCACTGTCACCTTTCTTTTCTCTTTAGCAGGCTTTATCTTGACATTAGAAATAAATATTCGTCTCCTGAGAGACGGGTTTCCGTAGTCTTCCGCTCGAAGTATATTGAAATATATCTCTTTATAACCTACGCGGGCAAATTCTTTCTTTAAAGCTTGTTTTAGATCTCCTTCAACTATACTAGGGACATTTTCCATAACAAATATCTTAGGTTTCAGTTCTCCAACTATTCTTATGAAATGCAGGGTTAACTGACCTAATGGATCTACATATAGCCTATCTATAGGATTTGACATTCTCTGAGGGTTCGTCTTTGTAAAAGCCTCGCAAGGCGGTCCTCCTATTACAATATCAGGACTATACCCTAGCTCGTGTATTATATCTCGTCCAGTTATCTCCTTTATATCTAACTCCAGCACTAAAGCCTCTCTAAAGTTCTTCGAATAAGTCTCTACTACCTGAGGAGAATTATCAATACCCAGCACTACCTCAAAGCCCTCCATTTCAAATCCTCTAGAAAAGCCCCCAGCTCCACAGAATAAGTCTATCACGGTATACATTCTCTCATAAAGAAAACTTTGACTTAGCTATATACTCTGTGGCGCCGGCGGTGGGATTTGAACCCACGACCACCCGGTTAACAGCCGGGTGCTCTACCAGGCTAAGCTACGCCGGCAAGAATGTTTAGCTATGGAAGTTATATAAGTTTTCTGCCTTAACAGCTAATGAGCTAGAAAATGAGGAAGTCATGCTTTTAATGAAGAAAAGTTTATTATTATCGATATAAATTATAACCGGGGCCGTAGCCTAGCCAGGAATGGCGACCGGAATTATTCCGGCCAGAGTCCGGCTCCAGGACGTTCGTGAAGATACCGGAAGGTCGTGGGTTCAAATCCCACCGGCCCCACCACTTTTAATATAATCGATTGTTACAATTAAATATTAAGGCGAAATATGAGAGAAAATAATCAGCCGGAAATTGTTGTAGACATCGATGGAGACTACTGCTTAGTTAGAAATATAGAGGTTGTACCTCTATTAAGGAATAAAGGTATAGGAATAGATTATGGCGGCAAATATCTACTCCATATAGCTGAACTACTTTATCTTCTTGAGAACAAAAAATTCAATATTAAGATTAGGAACACTAAACTACAAGATCTACTATTATTATTTAAACATAGATTTCACGCTCAGTTATGGGATCTGTATGTAGTGTATAGGGATCTCAGAAAAAGAGGATTTATTCCAAGAATTGTAAGAGAAGCTCCTCATCCCACTATATTATTTTCTAAAGGTAAGGAAAGTGAGATTAAATATTCGGTATTTATTTTATCTGAAGGGAGACCAGTACCGATAAATCACTTAATTAATCTAATAGAAAAGGCTATGAGAAATAAAAGAATACCAATATTTGCTATAGTTGATAAAGATGGCAATATATCATACTATGAAGCAATTAAAGCCTTATAAAATTTGATAGAAAGTGAAGATATTCTAGTAAAGGCTTATATTTAGCATCATATTTTAGCTTCTCCGATAATTTATACCTAATAGGTTTCTGGGAGTAAACTTCAATGAAACCAATACTCTTTAAGCTCTCAAGTCTTTCCGACAGTATAGAATAATTTAAGCTGAGTCTTTTCATCAATTGATATCTTGTCAGGGGTTTTCCTGATCTATAAAGTAAAATTAGTATTTTCATAGTAGTTTTTGAGAGAAGTAGATTCTCTATACCTGATTTAATCACAATTCCACAAATATTTTATAGTTAATTAAGCTTACTTGAGAGTATACTGAAACTTTTTTCTACTTTCCTATAGTAAATC
>QMSB01000135.1 GCA_003650815.1 Thermoprotei archaeon
ACCTTACATGAAATATTTGAGGGTATGAAAAGAGACCTGCTAAGTCCCTTAGCAGTAGTCTTTGCGGCATTATCTTTCATAGTCAACAGCGTCTCCGTATACTTCCTCAAGAAACAGACTCAGAGTATTGCTTTGAGAGCTGAGGCAAAACACTTGTCGATAGACGTAGCCGAGTCAGCTACAGTACTCGTAGGAGTAGTATTCGCGTCGATAATTTCAGGAATATGGGATCTAGTAGCTGCTTTAATAGTACTAGGATTTATTGTTTACAATAGTTATCAAACTCTACTAGAGTTAAAGACTTTCATAATGGATGTTAGCCCATCCGAAGAAGAACTTAGAAAAATAATCGAAGTAATTAAGTCAGCTACAGAATCTGGCAGATTTCATGCTTTGAGAGCAAGAAAAATAGGAGACCATATTTTTGTAGACTTTCACCTCCTTTTAAACGATACTATGACCTTAGGAGAAGCTCATAAAGTAGCCTCTCTTATTGAAAAAAGAATAAAAGAAGCATTCGATGGAAAAGCTGATGTAGTAATACACATAGAGCCGGAGAGCACCCATGATGAACAACATAGGTACTAGAGAGACTTTTCTTTTGCTAGCCCTATGAAAACTGTCAGTGCTATTACTACTAAGACTAGGGACTCTATTAGTGGAGCCAAGTAGAGGACTTGTTCTCCGAGAGTAGCTAGTATGGCGAAAGGTATAGCGAAAGACATTGCTGAAACTAATATTATCAGCACTATTTTTACTGCAATCTGAACTGCTTTAGAAACAGTAGCTTCAGTCCACGACGACGGGTACTCTGGCAGGAAGTGCGCTGTTATAGATGATGAAATAAGCGAAGTCGATAAGGCTAGTGAAGCTGTCAATATGAAGATAAGTGCGCTCAAGAGAATGCTTCCAGAGGCTACTGCAGTAACTGCTGCTACTAAAGTAGAGGCTACTAGAATCAGAAGAGCAACTGCTGCTGTCTTCATTAAAGCTAGCTTTCTTCTAGTAATAGGAAGATAGTATAGCACTTTAGCTCCCTCGCCCTCAATATAGTACATTACATCAGACACTAGCCCAATAGCACCGCCGATTAAACCGCACATACCTAAAAGGAGAGCTTTACTAAAGCCTGTCTCAAAAGCTCCTGCACGAGTTAGTGTAGGCACTAGCATTATTAAAGGAAAAGCCAGGAAGTACAAGAGATTTGCTAGTCTTCTAGGCTCCCGTACTAGTATGCGCAGATCCTTTAGAATGAAGCCTAGTAGAGAACTCTTGATCTCTACCTTAGCGGCACGCACTGCCCTTACCTTAGGCTTTACTTTAACTAATTTAGGAGCTACTGCGGCAGGAGGCAATTGTCCTGTCAAAACTCCTAGTCTATCGACTGCGAAGAGATAAGCTGATATAGCTAAGCCTATCGTAGCCGCCACCGATATGACAGAACCAATTGTATTGTACTGGTAGAAGAGCGGCCCGATAAAGGGTATTAGCGAGTATAGGTAACTGTACTCTAGAGATAGCGCTTCCGCCAGATATTCTACTAGGTATCCTGCTGAGTAGAAGCCTAGTAGCACTACTAGCCAGGCTACTGTAGCCAGCGCCCTAAGGATACTTTTCTTCTTGACTAGTTGAGCATAAGTCCCTATAGCTAAACCTAGGGAGTACGAGAACATTAAGAGCATTAGAGAGGATAGGAGTGCTACTGCGAAAAGAATCGGTGATGCTGACTTAAACAAGAGTATCGCTAGCGGAGGAACAAAGAGGAAGATTACTGAGGCTCCGCCCCAGTACAGGAAAAGTGCTAGCAGGTACACTTTTGTTAATGTTCTTTCATCTAGGGGCAGTAGTATCATTAAGTCTGCTAGGCGCTCGCTTACATAGACTGAGGTAAAGCCTATAGACATTAATAGTGACATAAAGAGTCCGAAGAGAAGCAGTGTAGAGAATATTCCTATAAAGAGCGGGTAGATCTCTTCTGGTGGAGCGAAGATAAGCACTAGTGTCATCATTAGGGAGAGAAACGAGAATAATGCTGCTCCCAGAATATTTGCTTGAAGAACAGAGGGCTTGTATTTTCCAATAACTAGGCTGAATACTCCTCTTTTGCCGAATCGTCTTCTGGACCTGTAGACTACTTCGCGGGCCAGTACTCTAGCTAGCTCTAGCTCAATTGACATAGAATCACCTGTAGAGAGCCTTGATTACTTCCTCGTACTCAGGGCTGTAGCCAGCTATTTTTAGGAAAACGTCTTCTAGCTCTTTTGCTCCAAAGAGTTCTTTAAGTTCGCCAGGCTTCCCTTCTGCCACGATTTCTCCTCTATGAATTATCAGCACTCTATCCGCTATCGCCTCTGCTATAGGCAGAATATGTGTTGACACTAAGACAGGTACACCTGAGTCGGCTGCTTCTCTTATCCAAGTCTTCACGAGCTTAGCGGCTACTGGGTCAAGTCCCGTAAATACTTCGTCTAAGACTAGTACACGAGGCTCTCTCAGCATTAGTGCTGCTAAGAGAACTTTTCTTTTAGTGCCGTGGCTGAGCTCTCCAATAAACTTGTCTAAGTGCTCTCTGAGTCCAAGTAGGTCTACTACTTTCTGTAAAGTATTTTCATCTACTTTCCTGCCGTAAATAGATAGAATGAATTCAAGGTACTCTTCTATCTTGAGAGACTCGTATATAATTATCTCCTCGGGCATGAAACCCACGATTTTTCTCGCTTCAAGAGAATCTACGCTTGCGTCTACTCCATTAACAAATACTCGTCCTCTGTCAGGCTTAACTATTCCTACAGTCATTTTGAATAGTGTAGATTTTCCACTGCCGTTTGGCCCGAGCAATACTACTACTTCGCCTCCACTTACCTCAAAACTAACATTCCTAACTATAAGAGCTCCGTCAAAAGACTTTGAGACGTTTTCGTATACTATTTTACCTGCCACAAGTATAGGAAAGGTGTCAGTCATTTAAAGCTTTATGAGGACAAGTACTCTCGACCCGAAGATCCTACTAGCTGTACTTCATAATAGCCTTCTTCAGCTCTTCAATTCTCCTCACGTAGATCTCCTCTATTTCACTGCTAAACCATGGTGCTCTGCGCGTAATTTCTAGAAGACTCCTAAGCATACTGAGGCTTTTCTCTAAGTGCCTCCTTATGTCTCCTTGCTCGTAATCATACCCATTAAAGAGCCGGGGCTGTCTTTCGCTCCAGTCGCCTGGCTGATCCATTCCCGGAGCATATTGAAGAAACATTTCTTTAAAAGTTTCTAATCCTACTACAGCTCCTAAATATTTTAGTTTCCCGTACGCAGTCCAGTAGCTCTCATCTGGTCCGTAGAGAGGCATGTCGTAATTATTATATGCTAGCGGAGTCAAGTCTTGTAGAGCAAAAGCGTATATTTTGTCTACTCCAATACTTTCAGCATATTCTCTTACTTTCTCTAAGCCTTTTTCTGATAAAAAGCCGTAAAGCACAAGTTGAGCTATAGCTCCTCCTCTCTCTGAAAGCTCCTCATGTATTTCTCTCAGTGCCGCCACAGCGGATAGTCCAGTAGCTACTGTATCAGCTATTAGTAGAATCAAGTTTTCTCCAGGAAGGTCTCTAAAGTCCCTATAGACTACTTTAGGTTTTCGTTCAACGTGATCTCTATAAGACTCTTCTTCATACTTTACTCTCACAGATACTTCTCTAAACGGTATCCCAAGGTGCTTGAGCGCCCTATGAAACATGTATCCTTTAGATGCTCTCAAAATGTGTAATATTACGAGCGGCTTCCTCTCCTCCAGGAGAGATAAGACTATTTTCGCTACTTTAAACGAGGCCCTGAAGTTGAGTTCCAAGAACTCCTCGCCGACTACTTCGGGTTTACACGCTATTTCACGGCTTTCCCAAGTATCTACTAAGTAAGTGTCTAGTCTTCTTCCAGGAGACTTTACTGCATAAAGTCTAGCATCAACGCCACGGAATCTGATGTATTCAACTAAATCCACTCTTACTTTATTTTCTTCAATTACTCTCTCCAGCAAAGACTCAATTTTACTCAAAAGCCCTCATCAAAGCAGACTCAAACAATATATAAATTTAACTACTGCCTTGAGAGTGCTACCAGGCTAAGCTTTTGTAAAATTATTTCTCCTTATATGGGGTCTGTAGAACTTACTTTATGTTAAGAGGAGCCTTAACACAAAGAGTTAATTAAACTCGATAACGCTTGGCAATATAGCATTAACCTTATATACCTTTTTTCACCTAGGTTACTTTAGTGACTTTGGTTGTTAAGAAAATTGATGAGAAAAAATTAAGAGAATTTAAAGCTGAGGCTATTAGAAGAGGGTTGACATTCTCTAGAGCACTAGAAGAGGCGATAGATCTGTGGCTTAAGCGAAGTGTTCTAGAAACAGACTTAGATGTAAACAACAGAGCGTACTTAAGAATGAAAGATAATCTGGATAAGTATAAGGGGAGATATGTTGTTTTCG
>QMSB01000136.1 GCA_003650815.1 Thermoprotei archaeon
ACAGTACAGTATCCGATAGTAGAGGAAATAGAGGAGGAAGATATACTCTAACACCCATATGCCACTTAGTCTTATCAACACTTCATGTCCTGAAAGAGCTAGATGAAAGAGACTTAGCTTTCATGCACCAGAAGAAAGTACACGAAGTAGAGACTGCAGCAGAAATACTTGAGGCAAAAGGATACATCAAAGTAAGGGAGAAAAGACTAAAAATTACTAGAGCAGGATCAATGGCCTGCGGCAGAAGGGGACTCTGGATAGTACTAGACACATATCATAATATACAAGACTATGGTTTCATAGAGCTCTACTCACAAGTATTCTTTTCTCCCTACACTAAGCTTCTATACAGAGAAATAAGACCCTTCAAGAAATCCTTCATAGCTGTCGGAAAATCAGCTCAGCTTAGAGAAATATGGCTAAAGAAAGTAGGCTACTATACTCCACTAAAATACTTCAAGAGAGCACAAGTAGCTTTCACTGAAGCCGTAAACTACGCTGGACTCTCTGTAGAAAAAGCGGCTAAAAACAACCTAGCCATAGCAATAAAGTATCTACACTACACGCAGCTAGCCTTACAGAGAAAAACCATAGAGGAGCCCGTGATCACCGTAGAAGACCTAGGAGAAGAGCTCGAGAAAACATGGCAGAAAATAACTAAACTCAAAGAAACCATCGAAAACAAGCTAGAGAATAAAATTAGCTAGCAAACGATTATATTTAAGCCAGCTTCAAGAGCCGGCATTCTCTTAAAACTGAGCACTTACCACACCTATTTCTCTGAGCACTATAGTCTCCTCTGAAAATAACTTCAATACATTTTTCTCTAGCTCTAACAGCTTTTTCTCTTAAATCATCAGTGAGCTCAATTCTAACTCTCCTACACGACTTAAGTAAATCAATATACCCGTAGTCCACATCAACTCCACGCACAGCTTCAATCAATAAACCATACCAAGCAAGCTGAACCGAATCTCTATCCAATACTTTCTCCCTATACTTCACTTCAATAGGAACACCATCCTCAATCACATCAACTCTACCCCGAACACCATCAATCTTGAAAAATACTTCTAGTTCAGCCACAGTAAAATCATGCCTATACCTAAACTCAGCCAGCTCTCTAGCCCTAGGAAAAGAAACTGTGTTCAAGTAGTCTTCAACAAGCCTCCAGTAATCCACATTACTTCTCCGAGCCTCCATATACAGCTGAGTAAGCTTACCGTAAATAATATGAGCTGAAACACCTTCAATAGTCTCTTCTAAAGCCCTGTCTCTGAGCCCAAGACACCTCACTAACAAAAGCTTACGAGGGCAATACAAGTAGGAGACTATCTCAGACACATTAACAGAGAAAAACTTGTACTTCAGGTCAAGAGAATAGCCTCTAATCAAGCTCACCGCCTATAACCCTAATACCACTATAGCACTTACCACAAGGAAAAATAAAGTCTACACGACCAGCACCCTTCCTCAAAACAGATTCAACTACACGAAGCAGCTTCTCAAAAACACTCCAGTCACACTCAATCTCATATACACTACGCTGCAAAAACACACCACCAAAATCCTTAAGCCTCTCCCTAAGTTCGTCACGAAGCCAATCATAGCCTACAGGAATATCAAAAACAACAACTACTCTCACATATACCTAAACAACAAAACAGTATAAAACATTAGCTAATACATACTTCTCTGATTCAAGTACTTGTATCTCGGAGAAGAAGTACTCATGATAGAAAAATTTATATTTGAGTAATTTCTGGTTACGTAAAATAAGTTACGTAATATATCGCACAGAAGCCTTAGATATCTCCAAGATACCCGGCTGGATACTAGTCTATGGCAGAAGAAAGTAGGAAAAACATTTCTAGTAAAAACTTCATTCCACACAACGAGTACTTTTTAGTGAGAAGAGACCTCACAATAGTATCAAGTAAAGGCGAAAAACTAAGCTATAGCGAATTCATAGAAAAACTACACAAACTACTCAAAGAAAAACAGACAGTAGTAATTGATGAATTTCAGAGACTACCCGAAGAATTCGTAGACGAAGTTTCACTACTACATCCAAGCGGACGACTAATATTACTTGGCTCATCCCTCAGAATAATATACAAAGTCTTCTCACCTAAATCACCTCTCCTGGGACTAGTATCAACCTACAGACTAGAGCTAGTAAAGCCAGCAGACATACTAGTATACCTCAGCAAAATACTAGACCCAGTACACGCAGTAGAACTAGCCCCAGTAATGAGAGAACCATGGCTACTCAAATACCTCACAGCCTATAAAGGAGACACAGTAGCACTACTCTACGAAATCATCAAGCTAAACATATACACTATAAAAAGCCTAGTAGGAGAAATATTCACTGAAGAAGAAAGAGAGCTCACAGCAAGATACGAAGCAATACTAACAGCAGTCGCATCAGGCAACTGGAACACTAAACAAATAACATCAATACTCTTCAACAAAGGACTAGTAGACAGACCAGACATAGGACTCGTAAGACAATATATCATAAACCTAATAGAAATGAACCTCCTAGAAAGCACACCAATAATAAACAAAAGAGAAAAATACATTAAAATAGCTTCACCAATAATAGACCTCTACTACTACCTAAACGACAAATACAACATAGAAGAAGAAAACCTACCACCACTAAGCGAAATAAAAGATTCAATCAAAACAAAACTATCACTATACATACAAGACTACATAGCAAAACTATTCTCACAAATCCACGAAGCTAAAACAAACTACTACATAACCTCCACTCTAGAAATAGACTTCATATTAACCAAGAAAAGAAAAACACTAGCACTAGCTGAAGTAAAATGGAGAACAAAACCCTCAGCCAAAGCAATCAAAACATTTCTACAAAAAACATCAAAAATACAAGCAGAAAAAAGAATACTAATAACAAAAACAAAACCACATAAGAAAACAAAAAACATCAAAATATACACACCCACAGACCTCATAAAAGAAGCAGAAAAACACATACAAAAAACCTGTGGACAAGCAGCATTAAGTAAACTACAAACAATACAAGCACCTAGTCAACAGAAGCTCTAATCACCTGGCGGCTCATATAGAGTTACTAGCGAGTACTTATGCCGCGGAATAAGCGGGTAAAGAACATTAAGATACCCTTGGTCCCTCAAATGAACATAAATAACCTCACAGCCAGCCTCAATCCCAGCCTTATAGCAGGCAATACTCATAGTCTTCCTCCCACCAGTAACATCAACCAAAACTCTTTCACCAGACTCCTTTTCCCTTAAAATACGCCCCTTAACTAAGTTCACTATCCTATCAACAGCTACTTCAGGAACCCTTAAGTGATCAACAGAACTCACACCAAGATCCTCTCTAATAATACTCTTAACTAAAGACAATTTACCTAGAGGAATAGTCTCACTAGTAACTACAATAACCTTACTTAAAGAAACACCTCTATCCAGTAAAATCCAAACAGTATTCACTGGAACAACTTCAGATAAACCAAGAACAGTAAACAACACCACCATTTCAACCACCAAGCCTACGCGAAATACTCTCAAGAACCCTTAACTTCTCACAAACTTTAACAGAAACCTCTTCACTACACTCTACTTCAAGCTCACTAATAATCTTACACGGCTCTAAAACAAACACTTCCCTAAAATCATCCTCCACTACAACACTGCAGCAGCCCGCAAAAAGAGTAAGCACGTAAATAAGTTCAGTGAAATCAATAAAACCTACTTTAAGTTTACTAGGAACACTAGAAGGAACTTCAATCAACTCAGCTCTCCCCAGACCATAGCTTAGAGCATAATTATACGTGTGATTATCCATAGTCAAGAAAAACACTAAACAATTATGCTCCTTCTCAAAATCAGCAAGCGACACAACAATATACTCGTCTCCAACACTACGAGCCTCAGCTTCGTATACACGATACCTCTGCTTAAGATAATTATACTCGCTATTAGCTAAAAAAGCCCTATAAGCACTACAAGTAGCTTTACCTCTCTTAAAAACTCTCTTCATAAATCCCCAGTCAATAAGACCTCTAACATAGTAAGGCAAATTATCTAAAAGACGCTCAACTTCATCACCACTATACTCTTTAGTAAAATTCCTCCTAATCTCTCCTAAAGAAGCTTCAGAAACAACAATAGGCAAGTACTTAAGCCTCTCACCCAGACACTTCTCCATAAACCTACTAATAATCCTATTATATAGAATGTTAGTATCAACACCGAGTAAAAGAGGCTTCCCGTACCTCAGCGGCTCTTCCTCCC
>QMSB01000137.1 GCA_003650815.1 Thermoprotei archaeon
CAACTCTTTCATTAATCTTAGGATCTTACACTGGGAGTTTGATTGAGATATTAATAACTTATAGAAGTATCTTAGAATATAGATTAGCCATAGATATAATGATAGCTGCATTCTTTAACATTTTTACTCTAAGATACTTTTTCTTTATAGCTTTCACAGGAATAGCTATAGGATACATCAAAGCAAGCTACAGCTAATAGATACTCGAAACCAGCCCTTTTCCAGGTATTTTGTTAGCTATTTTAATTAAAGCAGCTATTTATCCCTCAAGTCCTCTTGTTCTAATTGTTAGCCTGTAAACAGGTTCAATAATTTTCTTTACTCTATATCTGGGTAAAGTAGGTAGCGTAGTTACTGCCACACAAATATAATGTGGTGAAAATAGATGAATCTTTATGGCTAACTATAGATTTTTCGCCTATACTTAAAATACATAAGGCATATATTAAATAGGTTCTTCTTTTCCATGTGCGGTATATATCAAGGAAAATATTACTAGTTTTAATAATTGCTGGCCTTGTAGTTTTCAGTCTGAGCTTAGTTATCTTTAAGAAGAAAAACTCCGCAGTTTTAACTAAGCCTGTCAAGAGCTACGTAAAGAAAACTAATGGTAATGCTAAGTTATTTGTAGACAATAAGCCAGTAGATCTCCTAGGATTCTATGCTACTACTGAGATTAAAGAATATATTGATAAAGCTACTGAGTACAAGGTTTTGTTCTGTCGCATTAAAGTAGGCTGGCTTATGTTGGATAAAGTAACGCAGAAGTTTATTGAAGAAAACCCTAAGTTAGTTGAGAGAATTAAGCAATTGAATTCAGAAGGAAGACTAAGGGAGGCGATAGAGCTTTTACCAGACTTCAGTCTGCCTGAAAATGCTGCTGACTTAATAGACTTCAAGCGCATAGATGACATACTCGACTACGCTGCTAAGAAAGGAGTATATGTTGTCTTAGGCTTCTACTACCTCAAGCCACCGTTTTGGTGGATAAAGAATTTTCCAGACCATCTTCAGAGAAACGACACTGGCGGACTATGCTACATGGCCACATTTAATTCACCTGCGCTGTTAAAGTACGCTGACCAAGTAATAGAAGCAATAGTTAAGCGGTATAGAAATCACCCAGCACTACTCGGCTGGGATCTCTGCTTCGGGTGGACTAGTGAAAATAACTATCCGGGTGCAGGATACTATTCATCTTGGGGTATTTACGACTACTCGCCTATTGCTATTAAAAGGTTTAGAGAGTGGCTTAAGAAAACTTACAATAATGATATAGAGGCCTTGAGAAAAGCATGGGGTAATGAATCTGTGACATTTGATAATGCTTTGCCTCCTCAACCTTTACTTTCTCCTAAATCTTACAGAGAGCTCGTAGAGTTTATTAATGGGCCGGGTGATACTCGGAAGCAGTGGCTTGACTGGATGCTTTTCCGCTTAGAAGAAAAGATTACATGTATGCTTCACTTCGCTAAATTATATAAGAGACTAGATCCTAATCACGTTCTTTTCCAGACACCTGCGACTCCCCTGTACTCGTCACTGAAATACGTGGCTTTCCTAAGCATAGATTATTATAGCTACGCTAAGTCTCCTATAGATGTAGTCCACGTACACCCGGGTCTCAGCGAGAAAAGTGTGAAGAAAATAATTGAGTACAGGTGTTACCCGCCTTTCCTTAAGTACTTCGAACACCATGGTAAAGCAGCTTTAATAAAGTGGGAGGGAAGACCAGGTGTAGACTACGATAAGCACTCAGAATACATTAAAGCTGTCGCTGAAATGGCCAGAAAAACAGGCACAGGTTTAGCGATATGGGGAGGACACGTACCGATGCCTGGCTCAGGCTTAGAGCAACCCGAGTTTACTGACGAACAAATAAAGCTTTTCATAGAGACTTTCAAGTCTACGCCTGAAGGAGAATTAAAGAAAACTAAAATACTTATACTTGACGAGCCTAGGCTTTCTTTCTTTACTTACTACTCTAAACAACCATACAAGCTTTCAGAAATCTCAGCACTATGGATACTGCTACATGCGGCGGGAATAGACTGTGATGTTCTTCCAGTAGACGAAGTAAAAGATAATCCTGGTCTACTCAGTGAATATAAGCTAGTAATACTTGACAACATGTTCCGAATAGACAACAGTACTGTAGATATTCTCGTAGACTATGTTAAGGGAGGAGGATGGTTATTCATAGTAGGCAGAACAGGTGCATACGACTGGTACGGCGGTAGGAAATTCGAGCAACTGAAAAAGCTACTAAACATAAGTTCGGTAGTAGCTGAAGTCAAGGTAACTAAGTATTCTTGGAAATTTACTCATGAAGACGACCCGTTACTCGAAGGAATTAAAGGTAAGCGAGGCGACGTAAAAAGCCCGTATAACATACTCTATATACCTGTATTCGACTACAAAGCTGAAGGCTACAAGGTACTCGGAGTACTTGAACAGAACTCGACTGTAGCAACTGTGGGCTATAAAGGAAGAATAGTATTCTGGTTCCCTAGACTAGGACTACAGATAGCAGACAGGAATTTAGATGAAATTCAGCCAGTAATACAGTTTATAAAAAATTTAATTAAACTAGCTAACGCTGAAACATGAGTTACTTTGATTCTATGATTGCTTTAACGAAGTCAACCCATTTTCCTTCTCCTTTAATGCAGTTTGCTAAATAGGGTCTAGTACCTATGTAAATCGTCTTTCCGCCGCCAATTTTCTTTGAGATTACTGCTGGCTCTCTACTAGACCATACTCCAAGTATATCGACGAGACCGCTTGTCTCGAGTATAGCGCGGCGCTCCCAGAATCCCTTAAGCTCGACGTCTCTCAGCTTAGGTACTTTACCTGTTACTTTAACGGAGTCTTCTTTCCAGAAAACTTTTTCTCGAGCAACTCCGAAGAGTTTTTTCTTCCACTCACTTAAATCTCCTGACTTTTCATCAAATCGTAGGTCGCTGCAGCAGGCTACGAGCAAGCCTCCTTTCTCAACGTATTTTTCGAAAATAGGTAGCAGTGATTTTCTTAAAACGGGTGTATAGCCTAAGAAAATACAGCGGTATTTTTCTAGTACATTGGAGTTTTTCTCAACATGTTTTTCTGTAATAAAGTCTACTTCAATACCAGCATTTTTGTATAAAGTAATGAAAGCATATATTAGTGGACGGTAGCCGTGCGTGAGAATTGAGTCATAGGAAGCGAAAATAGCTACTTCTGCTTTACTAGTCTTTTTCTCTAATTCAGTTATTTTCTTCGATACTTCGAGCATTTTCTTCCATCTCTCGGGGCACCCGTATCTAGTGTACTCTGCTTTAATTGGAACAGCTACACTCATTAAGTAGTCGTGTTCAGCTGCATACCATCCCACGTAATCGGAGCCACATTCAACAGCGTCTAGAGCCCATTTTTCTATCTGCTCTAGTGTAGGAGCATATCCTAACATGATTCTGTGCCCCTGTAGGATAGTCCATAGAGGCTTGTCTGTCAGGCATCTGAGGAACTTTGTTTGAAAAGCAACCATATTTTCGAGTGAGCTACAGTAGTAGTAATGCCATCCCGGATATATGTCGTGTGAAATTAAGTCTACTGTTTCAATTATACCGTAGACGTCTACAGGAGCATCTACTGAAGGGAGAATACTGGGTAAATAGAAGTTTATAAGAGACTTTATGCGAGAGCATATTTTCTTGTATGCTGTTATCAGCGCCCTCAAGTACTCGACATATTTTCTGCCAACCCATTTGCAGAAAGCTAAAGCTGTCTCATAGTCCCACCGTCCTTTAACTCTTCCTTCATCGGGAAGCCTATATCCTGTCTCTTTCTCAAATAAGTCGTTAAACTCGTCTCTCACACGCTCTACTGAGAAATCCCAGGTGAGATAGGGTTCATCATCTAAGTAGATTGCATAAAATCCTTCAAGTTCTTTAAGCTTTTCAACTGCACCAGCTATTGCCTCAGATTGCTCTCTAACGAATTCTCGGTCAATGAAGAGTCTGCGCTTCTTTCCTCTTCCCAATGGAACAATACTTCTAATGCCATATTTCTTGTAAGCTAGCTCTATGAACTCTCTAGCTTCATCAGCCACTTTATCGTCACTGTAGACTCCAAGTAAGCTAAATCCTCTTGAAACGAAGATATAGTGTATATTATGGTCTCTGAGCTCCTTTAAAGCATCCTCACGCTTACTGGGATCCCAGTCTCTATAGAATACGAATGACTCTATTTTCACGATAAACTGTCTGTGTAAACATATATTTGAATACCGTTAAGTAATTTCACCTTAAAG
>QMSB01000138.1 GCA_003650815.1 Thermoprotei archaeon
ATTACATTCTCCATGGATTTCTCGTATTTTATCTAACTATCTACTTAAAGATAAATTTTAATTCATGACAACGTTGATCAAAGATTAATTAGCGTTGCTAGAGTTTTGAGACATATAGCAAATGAGCAACTATGAGATTCTTATCTTTTACGTGACTATAAGTGCTCCAGCTGGTGTTATTGATGATAATATTCTCACGAGTATTGCTGGTATGAGTTCTCTGTAGAGAAGCGCTGGTACTATGTAAATATCTCTTCCGAGTTCTCCTTTGGAAAATCCTATTTCCCTAAATTTCTCTGCAAACTGTGATAATGCTTCAGCTAGTCTTCTAGGAGTATTCGTGATTATTATTAAAAAGAGAAGATCCTGTGACTTACGATCCTGATCGACTTTAATCTGAAGTCTCTTAATAAGTTTAGTAAAGTACTTTTTACTACCACCAGTATCATGACCAATCTCAGATTCTACACAGATTAATATGCTCTCGTACCTAAGTACTATGCCAGGTCCAGGCCTATTACCAGGATTAATCTCTGTTTGAAAGCCAAAAGTTTTGGCAATAGCTTCTACATCTCTAAGAGAGAAGTTATGTAGAGTCTCGATTTTCATTGTTATGCCCCACTTTTATCATATCACATATGGTTTATTTTTATTTTAGCCTATTTCTCTATCCTTGATAAGAATATATGGATTAGACCATATAAATTCAAACAAAATATTTCTATACCGTGAGGGACAACAAACTCTCTTGCTATCATTAAAATACAGTCTTTAAGATTACGCAAAAACTTTTAAGAAACTAACATCGGAGGGATATAAGCTAATAGTTGGAAAACAGAGTGATGATCATAACGGAGAATTAATTATAGAGTTTTAAAGCATTAAACTTAGATAATAGGTTAGAGTTTTTTAGTTGCAAACTTCTTCCGATTTAGGCTTCACAAGAATAATAGAATCACCATAATCCTCATAATCACGTAACCTTAACTAACCTCTCACTAGAAATTTTCTTAATCTCCTCTTCGACAGTTCTCTTAGCTTTATCATTAATCAAATATTAAACCGCTTAAACATTTTTTTTAACTTTCACACTCTGAAACTTATAAGCAAATTGTTTGTGTTAAAAGATGGAGTCAACTTAAGGTGAAATGTTTAAATATCCTATACATAAGTCTAGTGAACTAACTTGACATTATCGTGTTAAAAGGTTAATGAGTATTTTTATCTAATAGGAAGATAAAAGTAAGATTTACTTCAATGGAAACAAAACTGATAAACATAAACTTAAAATTATAATTTATAGAATTTCACATGAAATTTTGTTTAGTATATTTCTATAATACTCTGGATATAAGCTCTTTAAGTAACTTTCCTTTTTTACCTTTTTATAACTAAACAACCTAATTTTTCATAATCTAGCCTTTACTCTAGCCTCTAAATGCTCTTCATCCCTACTAAGGTATCTCTTAGACGTCGAATATCATATTCTCCACTAGTTGACAAGCCTCTTTTAGAATTGATCCAATTATCAATTTCTAGTATTTTTCTCTAGCCTGTTGTTAGATCCGGGTTGTTAAATTGGGTGGTAGTACGACGTCAACTTTATCGGAATTGGAGAGAGAAAAATAGGGGTATTTTGAGATCTCTCGGGACTTGACTCTACTACCTC
This sequence comes from Thermoprotei archaeon, assembly GCA_003650815.1. Classification (GTDB taxonomy): domain Archaea; phylum Thermoproteota; class Thermoprotei; order Thermofilales; family B15-G2; genus B15-G2. The sequence goes on from QMSB01000138.1 coordinate 1,670, forward strand.
ACAGTCTCCTCAGGTATCTCTCCCTCTTGAACCTATCCCCGCTCTGATCTCTTTGCCTCCTTTTCGGCCCTTGCCTCTACCTGCTGTAGTCCCTTTCCGAGGACCTCAAAGACTTTCCTCAAGATCTCTAGACTGCTGGCTGCGTCTCTGATATATATCGTTCCGTAATCCCTACTCACTACAATCATCTGCACGCCCTCGGGAAGTGTAGGCATCACCATCCCTAGTGAGGGCGCTCGAGTAGGAATCTCGGGAATTTCCTCGACCCGCTCTCTCTCCTTTACGACCATCTCTCTCTCCCTCACTAGCCATTTGACTGCGCTCCTTAATATCTTTGTGACTACAGGCGTGCAACGGGCAGCCTCTATTTCATCTGCATCTCCAGTCTCCTTCAGAAAGATGCGCACCACATCTCCATCTACAGTCTCGCCATGTTCCTTCCAATAGTCCCTGATCAGATCTACCCTCTTCAACGCCTCTACTACAGCCCTTACCCTATCCTTCTCTGTAACCCCGGCTACTGCTCTCTTTCCCAGATCGGTGATCAATATCTTCCCCTTTTCAGATCTGATCAGGTTATAATACCCTATCGACGCTATCAATTGGCCCGTAGTACTGCTAGTAGGCGAGTGCCCCAAAACGTACTTTGCGAACGTCTCTCTGCTCATCTCTCCTTTCGGGCACTTCTCGACGAACTTCTCAACGTAGCCGAGAGCCTCGTCTATCGTGATCCTTGGATAGGAGTACCTTCCCACCTTGGGCATCTTTATCCCCATACTCTAAGAGTGGCACTCCTATATATAAATTTCGATGAATTCAGTCAATGAATTCGATGAATTTATAAGGAGATAGAGAGAAGCAAAACGGTGGTATAGTGAAGGTCGTGTGTAAGTGGTGCGGCTCTAAATGGTTCATCAAGTACGGCAAGAGGGGTGGGAGACAAGTCTGCTTCTGCAAGGTATGCAGGAAGAAGTTCTCGGAGCCTAAAGAACTGTACTGGCACCACAAACCGAATCATGTGGTGATCAAGGCTTTAGACCTCTATTTCAAGGAACCGAGTCTCAGGAAGGCATCGGACTACCTCTCCAGGTACTATGGTACCTACGTCAGCTACGGCATCATCTACAGGTGGATCAAGAAAAAGTTAATTTGGGTTGAGGGCCCTGGTGGTTCTGGGAAGACTACTTTAGTAAACTGGTTAATTAGAGAATTAATGAAGTATGCTGATAAGTATAGGATATTACCAATCCCAGTTAGGATTAAGCCTAGGAGCGTTTATAATGCGCTTAGTGCTATCGAACTACTGGTTGAGTGTGATGTTGAAGAGTATCTGAGAGGAAATGAAAGAGGGAGATTTTTGATAGTGCTAGGAGGGGTCTAGCTTACTTAAACAATTTTCTCGAAACAGTCTTTATAGTTTTTAGAGTTCCATCGGAACCTGTACTAGGTCCAATAACTGTTAACCAAATGTTTCTCCTTCATTCCAGCGCTCAATAAAAAGTTGCTTTAAAGAATGCCATACTTCACTTACCTCTTTGATCACAGTATCCTTGTTTCCAAGATCTTTCAAGCTCGTCCCAATCCACCAGCATTTTTCACCAGCTATTATATACCTATCATGAATTTTTCTGTTAATCTTCACCTCTACTTTGATACCAGTTTCTTTCTCTAGTCTTTTCTTATAATTCTTGAATTTTTCAATTTCTTGAATGTTAGAGGTAAGAATATTTATCTTCCTTATTCTTCCCTTCATAATGGTAAATGGGAAAAGTGTGGATGGAGCTAGATACGGATCGCAAAGCCATATTTCCTCATCTTCTATTTCTTCCAGTAGGAATCGCTCAAATTTTTTAATAGCAGTAAAATGTTCTCCAGATTTGATTATGAAAACTGGAACCTTATGTAGTTGCCCTAAGATTTTTTCTAATCTTTTTACTCCCTTGACTAGAATGATTAACTTTTTATCTTTCTTGTCAATGTATCCCTTTTTCCTAGAACTATAAACAGCTTTCCTAAAATTTTCTTTCTTTCTACCCAAGTTTACGAATATATCTTTTGCAAGTTCATACTCTATTTCATATGCTTGTTTATATTCCCCTCCAATATGAAGGCATAGAAGCAGTACGTCTACATCTGAGAGGGAATCATCTGCCAGATATTTCCCACGGTATTCATGAAAAAGGCCACTCGCATAGGGCAATTTTTCCTTTAAAATCCTTTTTATAATCTTGTTTAAATCCACAGCCTCTTCCTGGCTAGGTAGATGTTTGTTCACGAGTTTCACCCAAAGTCTTGAGTATTTCTCTTGCTCTAACCTCACCTTGAACTGTGAGTTTGTAAACAGTTTTAGGACTTCTTGGCTTACCCTTTCTACGAATGAGAGTAGGTATTATCTCCTTAAGGTAACTAGCAAAATTGTTTAAGGGTATTCCTAATTCAGCAATATTCCGTCTTATTTCCTGCGCGAGAACTTCTTCTACTCCGAGAATGTATTTGTAAGCTAGTAGTATCACTAGA
>QMSB01000139.1 GCA_003650815.1 Thermoprotei archaeon
AGAGAAGTATATGTAGTGAGTGTAACACCTGGCGTAAGGCTCCTAGGGTCAGCTGAAGTAGCAGTAGTAGTTGTTCTCGCAGTCCTCGTTCTCTTCACTACAATACTAAACTCTATTGCTGAGAGAGTCAAAGAAATAGGTATACTCAGCTCTCTAGGACTCTCTCCCTCTCATATAGCTCAACTTTACATATTCGAGATGGTGATCTATAGTGTCTTAGGAGGTGTCTTAGCGTATATTGTGAGCCTTGGGCTCGTAGCAGGACTAGCCTTACTTAATATTCCTACTATGGGACTTTATGCAAACTATACTGCTTCAGGCACACTACTGGTCTTCGGGATAATGTTCTTTAGTATTCTTTCAACAGCACTTTACCCAGCTTACAAGGCGTCTAAGCTAGTGACGCCATCACTTGAGAGAAAGTGGAAGATATCTACTAAGCCTAGAGGAGACGTATGGAATATTCCTCTGCCACTGAGGCTAGCCAGTAAACTAGAGGCAGTAGCTTTCCTAGAGTACATTAGAGAGTACCTAGACTACAGGAGAGTAGAGAGAGTTGGAACATATCAGGTACTTAAGTACGAGCTCAGACCTGGCAAAGATAATACACTAGCTGAAATTATCGCTGAGTGTCAGTTAGCGCCATGGGACTATGGTATCAGGCAGTTCGTATACCTAAAGTGCTTTAAACTTGAAGGAGGCTATAATTTCGAGCTAGTATTAAAGAGGCTAACAGGACCCTACTCGAGCTGGATTATATCCAATAAGAGTCTTGTAGGAGATATTAGGCTCCAGATTCTCATGTGGAGGAGCCTTAGAGATAATGAAAAGGAGAGATATCTTAGGAAGGGTCGCTCTCTTCTAGAGAGGTGGAGATTATGAAGAATAGTATATTTACTTGGAGAGTATTTCTAGCAGTAGCACTTGCATTATTCGTACTAGAGCCGATGCTCATATGGGGTACACTAACCCTAGGACCTGGCTTCGCTTGGATCACATGGGGAATGAGTTTCTATGCTTTCTTGACTTCAACTACAATACTGTTAATATTCTACGAGATATTTAGACACACCAACAGACCATTAACAGACAAAGAAATGCTTGGAATAATGGTTGTAGACCAAGTTCTAGGACTAGCTCTAGTATTCCAGGCGATCCCGTGGATCTACTACTTTACTAAGAGCCCATCACGCCTAATATTCGGAATAAATCCTCCAGAGTGGTGGGCACCTAGAGAAGCAATACTCGCTGTAGACACGGGACATCGTTCGCTTTTAATACCCGCGTGGAGCGAGCCAGTAGCACTAATAATACTAGTGACTCTAGTCTCTATGATAATGGAGATCTCCCTAGGCTATCTCTTCTTCCACGTCAGAGTGATCGAAGAGAAGTTGACTTTCCCCGCGCAGGCGGCTGTAGTAGAAACACTCAAGACACTTGGAGGAGCTGGAGGAAAAACTAAGCAGAGGCTATTCTTGTTCTCACTTCTCACAGGCATAGTGCTAGGAATTTTCAATAGCCTAGGACTGCTCTCTCTAGGATACTATGACTTAAACTATTTCATCGAGAAGAGCTTTCCTGGAGCAGCTCTAGCGATATTTCCGCTAGGATTCTTCAGAGGCTTTATTCTCCCGTGGAAGGTAATACTCGTAATGTTTTTGAGCGCATTTGCAGCCTATTTCGTAGGAAACCACCTGCTAGTAGCACACGGCATATGGAGACAGTTTCCACCTTCTCCAGGACTCATTCTCAGAGGCTGGACTGAGGGAATGACCTGTCAGGAAATACTATACTATAGTACTTTAAACTTCTGGGTGAGCATAATATTTGGCTTTGCTATAGCCCTCGGTATTGTACCGATAATGATTTCTCCAAGAAAACTTCTAAAGGCTATTAAGGTCAAAGCTGACGGCAGGAAGCTGGGCCTAGAACTGACGTCTATTTTTACTGGCTGCTCTATACTAATAGCACTAGTAGTCAGCTATCTCACAGGTTATCCTCTACCTCCTCTTCTCTTCCTTACGCTAATGATGTCCTTTATACTCTCATATGCGTGGACAGGACTAGCTGGTGTTACAGGATATAGTCCTCCTTCAATACCCTATCTAAAGGAGGCAGTACTAGTTCTAGGGGCTGGTGGAAAAGCTCCTACAAGCATATGGTTTGCGTCACCTCTTATGCGCACAGATCTCATTCCTGTGTGTAATGCAGCTGGCTGGACTGGACGCTTTATGCAGTGCTATGCTTTAGGAGTAAAATTTAAAGAATACATAACACTTTTTGTTGGAGCAACTATAGCTGCCATTATAATAGGGCTAATAACTTATAGTATATATTGGTCCTTCGCGCCTATTCCCTCAGCACTTTATCCTGGTATAGCGATATGGGAGGCGGAAGTAATAGATAAGGCTACATGGATGAAGCTATATTCTTCAAGGCAGATATTTAAGCCAAATTTAGTTGTAGTAGGTTTCATCACGGGAATGATGTTTATTGCCGTAGGGTTAGTGGCTAAGGCACCTTGGATAGCTTCATCGATACTGGCTGGACTTACGGCAGACTACTTTACGTATAGCTGCCTGTTGCCAGCGCTCATAGGCGCCCTAGTTAGAGACTTCATTCTACCTAGGGCGATGAAAGTATCTAGTGGAGAGTCAGAGGGAGACTTAATGAGTCACGCCTACGTGATAGCTACTGGAGTCGAGATGGGCTTTGTTGTGTGGGCAATAGTACTAGTCGCAGTACAGTTTATATATAAGTCCCTCTGGGTACTACCCTACTGAGGTGATACTTATTGAGAACTAAGCTTATTCTATTAATACTGTTTTTGACAGGGCTGCTAGTATATGCTCAGCCCTTCCGAAAAGAAGTCTTAGCAGGACTAGTATGCGACTTAGACGGGAAGCCTATTGAAGGAATAACTATAGTGGCTAGGGGCAGCTACTGGCAAGATATATACGTTGCGCATACTAATAGCTCGGGGCTTTTCGAACTAAGCCTCCCTGCAGGACAACCCTACACACTGTACTTCTATTCAAAGAGAGGAGACTATGTTCCAGCATACATTAAGATACGTGAGCTCTTAGAGAAGACTTTTATCAAAGTAAAACTGGTTCCTGGAGCAGTGGTTTACGTGAAAGGCAAATTATACAGCTTCAGCGAAGACACTCCAGCAGAGTACTTGAGTATAGCTATTAAAGTAACCTCTGGAACTAAGCTGAAGAAAAGTGCTGTTTCGGGAAATTTCACAGAGTACGGTAACTATCCTCCTGAAGTACAGACAGTATTTAGAATACTTAACTTAAGCCCAGTCTCAGTGCATATTCCTGCATACAGCAAGGTGAAGATATCAATTAGAGGTGTGTGGAAAAAGGTAGTCGAAGGTAAAATAGTCGAGACGACAGAGACTATTTCAGTAGAAATACCTCCTCTCTCTCAAGGAGGAGCAGTAGAGCTTAAAATATCTAGTCTCTCTCTAGAAAAGGCTCTGAAAGAAGCCCAAGAGTACTTAAATAAAGTAAATCAGTCTCTTCTCGAAGCAGAGTCTAGAGGATTCTACTTAGAAGTAGAGAGGAGAGATTTAGCTAAGTGTAGTGTCCTCTTAGAGGCAGCCACCAAGGACTTGGAGAAAGAGAGATACCTTAGCGTATTCGCGTACTTAAGGCAAATAAGAGTCATGTGCTCTAACATAGAATCTTTCTTAAAAGAGGCTTACAGAGAAGCTTCTAGATCAGCGCCCTTTATAGTAGTGCTCACATCGTTGATCTCAACTGCTCTAGCTCTCTATTTAACTGAAAAGAAGTCTACTCAAGTAACTCTTTACACCTGTACCTATGTGCTCATACTCTTGCTCTTCTACATAGCATATCCCGGCATGAGAATATGTTCTCTTGAGACCCTAATAGCTTCACTAGTATTAGCTCCAATAATATTCACCGTAGTTAAGCTATTCCCATTAATCTTTAAGGAAAAGCCTTCTCCGCGAGGAATAGCTCTCATGAGTGCAGTAGTAGCCGTGTTCTCTATGGCTAAGAGGAATCTGAGGAGAAGAAAACTGCTAGCAGGATTAGCTATAGTTTCTACAGCGTCAATGGTGTGGGCTATATTAGTGCTCACATCTTATGCGTCGATCAAAGGTGTAGTAAGGGAAATTCAGCCCTACTCGCCTAGTTACACTGGAGTA
>QMSB01000140.1 GCA_003650815.1 Thermoprotei archaeon
ATCTTTATGTATGTTTTTCAGGAAGTATGGTTTACACTAGGATTATATGTGGATAAATTTATAGCATATTTTCACAAACTTATGCCTAGAGCATAATATAGGGGGGTGTTATGGCTAAAAAGAGACTTTGTATAAGTAAGAAAATTGTAGTAGTGTTTTTATTCCTCGCACTTAGTAGTTTTTTATATGTTTACTGCTTTCGGAGAGAACTGCTCTTATGGATTATAGTAAGCCTTAAACCCGAGAAACCTGCAGTAAGTTTTTCGCAGCTACAGAAATCACATTTCTCGAATATAGGTGGAATCGAGAAAGCTAATTGGATAAGGATCTTTATTCTGTGGAATGATATTGAGCGAGAGAAAGGAAAGTATGATTTTTCTTTCTTAGACTTATTGGTGAAGCATTTTCAGAAAGACAATAGGGTGCTCTTGATAACGATTATGCCTTACGCGAAGTGGGATCAAGACAGGTGTCATGACGAAAAATACATTGCTGAGTTTCCTACTCCACGGGGTAAGGCTAAGATAAAGGTTGGAAAACCCTGTGACATGAATGCTTACATAAGTTTCCTTAAAGTTCTTGTTGAAAGATATGATGGCGACGGTAAAGACGATATGCCTGGGCTTCGCTACCCCATTAAGTATTGGGAGATAATGAATGAGCCTAGTATGCAGGGAATCAGTGGATTTGGTCTCAAGTTTTTCTACGGTACTCCTGAAGAATACCTAGAGATCCTGAAGGTAAGCTACCAGACTATTAAACAAGCTGATCCAGATGCTGTAGTCTTAATGGGTGGTATGGCTGGTATGCATAAAGAAGCTGTAGAGTTCTGGGACAAGATAATGGATGAAGCAAAAAACTACTTTGATGTCGCAAATATACATAGCATAAATACTAGTGAAGAAAGAGAAGACCTCTATTTAATTAAGTTTAAAGAGTTTTTAAAGAGTCACGGTGTAGATAAGCCGATATGGATAACAGAAGCTCAGTACGGAGAGCTCTTTAAACCTCCAAAAGACCTAACATCAGTAGAAAAACTTATGGTTAGAAGCACTGTTTTTGCTTTCGCGAATGGTACAGAAAAAATATTTCATATCGGTAATTGGTACGAGTTTTGGAAAAGCAAAAGCATGCAGAAAGTCTACAAAACATTAGTAGATAAGCTAGACTACTTTGATTCCGTCGAAATCATTAGACAGGAATGTGAGAGAACTCAAGAAGGCATTAGAGTAGTAATTGGGCAGTATAAATTCACTATTGGAAATCACGCTGTCTATGTTTTGTGGGGAAAAGCACCTTTACCCCAAGAGCTTAAGGGAAAACTACTTAAGGTCACTAACATTTATGGTGAAACAAAAATAGTAAACTATACAGAAGTAAAGCTTTCAGACTCACCAATATACGTTGAAGTAACAGAGGGCTAGTATAACTAAAATACAGCGGATTAGTTGTAGCGACTTAATGAAGTCACCATAGAGCGGACTTAAGGCTACATAGAGAAGCAGAATTTCATTTCCGTGTATCGTAATCATACTTCTAATATAATATATTATATAGGATAGTAGTTGCTGTGGTAGTGTTGCTTATTCCCTTATCAGTTAGAAAAATTGAGATTCTTAGCTACTATTTTCTTTAGTAATAAAGCTTAGTGCTGTGGCTACTGCTAGTATTCTTGGTAATAAGACTGGTTTATTTGAGTACCTGCTTACTGTTTTTCCGTGTTCTTTTGTGTAGCCTATGCAGTCCATTACTATGAGATCTGCTTCACTAATGTTTTCAGCATATTCTCGTAGAGTTTCTGCTGGGTCTGTGTAGGGTGACCACGAGTATATGTCGACATTTTCTGTTATTTTGCTCCACTTATTTAGTGTCATTTTGGTCTGATTTCTGTCTGGAATGAATACGGCTATTCTCTTGGGTGATAGTGCTTCAGTGATTTTAGTCATTATTTTGCTGGGTATAATAATTATTTTCTTTGATTTTATTTCAAAGTCTCCAGTACACATTATTACTATTATATCTACTTTATTTTCTACTTCTCTTACTAGTTTCTTTAGTTTTTCTGTGATATATTGTTTTGATACTTTGATTTGTGTGCCGTCTGCTAGCCTAGTGACGTAGAATTCTTCATTTCCTCGAGGAAAGTACTGTTGCTCTATTTGTTTTCTCGTTAAGCCGTCTAAGGCTCCGTATTCTGTATAGTCTATGTTTTTCAAGAGGTCAGTGATGTCTTTTAATATGTCTGTTCTAGGTGTCTGCCCTATTGTTATGAGTGCTAGTTTCATAGTGGTGCGCCTTTTCTCATTATTTCCCGGATGCTTCCGTGTATTTCAATTATTTTCTTCCACTCTTCTTCTTCATAGAACGCTGTTTTCTGGGATGTGTATTCTTTGGCTACTTCAACTACGAATCGTGTTGCTTGTTCTAGTGCCCATATGTTTGTTGCTCCTGTGGCTGAGCCAGGTATGATTGTTTGTGCTGTAGTTGCTACTCCTACTACGGGTGCTGTAGTGTATATCCATGGCTGTACTATGCTGTTTATGTGGTATACTGGTGTTGTGTAAGGTAGTATGTCTTGCATTGTTATAGGTACTACGACTGGTGGTCTGCCAGTTACTCTAGTGTAAATGTCTATGAGACTGGGGCTCGGCTTCAGTATCCAGCCTTCCTTAATGGTCGGGGTTATGGCGAATCCTGTGTGCTTTATGATCCAGTTTGCTTTAGTAGCGTCTATGCTCAGAATAGCGTCCATCTGGGGATCTACTTCTCTTCTAAGTAGTTCAAATATGTCTACGGGGCTAGTCATCATTGGAGCTGGCTTATATGGCTTTACTGGAGCGCTTGGACATATGTGAGTTGTTACGATAATGTCTCCGGGAACGACGTCTCCTCTCTTCTTCATTTCAGCTAACTTATATGCGGTGGCGAGAGCTACTATTGCTCCATCGGCGTCAGAAACCATACCTATTAGCGTGGGACGCGCGCCGACACCACCCAGCCTACCTATAACACCGAGTGTAGGAGCTGAGCCTCCTTTATATTTGCCGTTGTTTCCCGGAATAATTATTTTAATAAAATCTGTGTATCCTTTACTCCCACTTATTCTCTCTACATATACTTCAATAATATTTGAGAAACCTTTTTCCTCGAAGAATTTTTCAACGCTTTTTCCACATACCTTAGGGTTGTCTAGGAGATCGGTTACCTCAATCAAGTGTTTAAGTACAGACATGCTACCATTAATAATACTTAGCTTATGCAAATAAACATGTATTAGCAGTAGTTCTCTTAGTAGTAAATTTATTTCAGATACTGCACTATTTTAGCAATAATTTAAGTATCTTTATGCTTTTTGGTAAATAATGGATTTAGAGAAAGCTAGAAATCGTATTAAGAGGGAGCTAACTGAGCTCGCTGAAAGGGTAAAGGAGACGCCTATTATAGTAGTTCTTTTAGGAGCCGGGAATAAAGGTCTTAAGAAGAGAAAGAGTATTAAGGAGATTCTTGAGAGAGGGAGTGATTTGCTTAATTCCTGAAGAAGACTTTCCTAAAGAAGTTTCACCAAGTATTATTGAGGAAGCTATTTTTAGAAAAGCTGATGTTGACTTAATTTTCGTAAATGTAGAGTCCTGGGGCTCAGCTACAGAGTTTGCTCAACTAGTTAGGATAAAGGAAGTTGCGCAAAAACTTAGAGTACTGACTCACTATAAGTATCATCCACTATATGGTAGGAGTAAAAGCTACTTAACATACATGGCTTTATACGGGCATGTATATGCTTATAGTAATTGTGGAAAAATATTTCCTACGGACTCTGAAATAATTGTTACTTTAGCGAAAAGATTTAGAGAGATTAAAGCTATGCTAACCTAGTAAATAAATTTTTACTAGGTAAAATTTTATATACCTTCTTGTAGCTAATTTCTTGAGGATATATGTCTATCCAGGAAGTTAGAGAGAAGCTTAAGGTGTATAGGGCTCTTGACAATGAAATTAGATTAAGGATATTGCTTACTCTGAGTAAGGAGTCTCCCCTAGCCTTTAGCGATATTGTTAAGAGAGTGAGTGTTGAGAAAGGTCTTTTAGCTTATCATATTGGTGTTTTAAAGAGTGTTGGTCTTGTTGAGTGCTGGTATGAGAGACATAGCTCAAAGTTATCTAAATACTG
>QMSB01000141.1 GCA_003650815.1 Thermoprotei archaeon
ACAAAAGATGGTACTGCTACAATTGCAGAAAATACATCTAACTAAACTACACCATCCCTAAATAACCATTAAAATACCTTACTCATAAACTAAAAACGATACTTTAAAACTTTCTAATTAAAGTTTTTAAGAAGGTTGAGGACTCCAGTTAGCTGACATTGTCGTAGGATATTTTAGTAAAATCTACAGCACTCTAAATGAGTAGGGGCCGTAGATTCCTGCCTTAAGTACTTTTTCTGCTTCGCTTCTATTCATGAAGATTTCGGCTACTTTTAGAATGTTTTCGAGAGAGGGGTTTCTGCGGGCTTTTGAGACTATTTTCTTGTATTCAGGGTGCTCGTAGACAAGCATTCGTGCTATTTCTTCAAATAGTTTTCTTCCATCAGAGTTAAGTACATCGTTTTTATCGAAGTAGAGGTGATAGCCTGAGAGAAGTTTTATCATTAGGAAGCGAAGGTCTTTTCCAAAACTCACGCTAATTTCTTCGAGAAAACCTATAAATACTTACTCTACTGGAGGCAGTAGCGTTACGTCGAGAAATAGGTAGGGCTACATTTTCCTACCTTAAGTAACTTTTTATTTACTTAAAGGCAATATATTTTGTGAGTGAAGTCGTAGATGTATTGAATAAAGTCTTAGAGTCTACTAGTTCTCTGGACTACGAGTACGCTGACCTGAGGTACGAGTATAGAGAAGGATTTAGTATCGAGGTCAGAAAGGGTGTAGTAGAGGCATCGCAGGTAGGTATTAGGAGGGGTGTGGGAATAAGAGTACTCGCTGATGGAGCTTGGGGTTTTGCGTCTGCGGAGTCATTAGAGCTAGAGGAATTGAGGAATGCTTTAGAGAGAGCGTTTAAGCTGGCTAAGACTTCTGCTAAGGCTAGAGAGAAGAGAGTTGAGCTAGCTGAAGTGAAGGTATACAAGGACAGAGTGTCTAGTAGAGTAAAAGAGAATCCAGTAGATGTTCCTGTAGAAGAGAAAGTCGGTTTGGCTTTAGAAGTAGACAGGAGAATAACTAGCTACGGTGATGTAATAAAAGATGTCTCAGTAATGTACCTTGACGGAAGCTTTAGGAAAGTGTTTGTGAGTAGTGAGGGAGCAGAGATAGTAGTTGAGGGTGTTAGAACATATCTTAGAGTATATGCTACAGCAGGTGAGGCAGGTAAGCTTTCTCCAGCATATGAGGCAATAGGAGGAGTAAAGGGGTTTGAGATTTACAGAGGAGAGGAGCCTTTCCAGCTAGCTAAAACAGTTGCGGAAAGAGCTATAGGGCTACTAAAAGCTAGTTTACCTAAGGGAGGACTATTAACAGTTGTCCTCGATAATAAGCTTCTCGCTCTAATAGTACATGAGGCTTTCGGACACTGTGCAGAAGCAGACTTAGTGATTTCAGGAGACATTCTCACGGGTAAAATAGGGCAGAAGGTAGCTTCAGAGCTAGTGACAATAGTAGACGACCCAGAGCCACCTAACGCTAACGGATGGACACCATATGACGATGAGGGAGTTAAAGCTAGGAAAGTATTCATAGTAGAAAAGGGTGTTCTCAAAGAATACATGCAGAGTAGAGAAACAGCAGCTGTCCTCGGAATGGAGCCTACTGGAAACGCTAGAGCACAGGACTATAGCTTCGTACCTATCGTCCGAATGAGGAACACCTACATGATGCCTGGTGACTGGGATCCAGAAGAGATCATCAGAGAGACTAGAGAAGGGTTTTACCTTAAGGGAGCCTTTGGAGGACAAGCTGATGCTAACGGAGACTTCATGTTCAGCGTACAGGAAGCATGGAGAATAGAGAATGGGAAAATAAAAGAGCCTTACAGAGGAGTAACAGTCTCAGGCAACGCTATTGAAGTACTTAAAAGCGTAGATGCTGTAGGAAAAGACTTTAAGATAGGTTTTCCGGGAACATGTGGTAAAGGACAAATGGCTCCTGTAGATGGAGGAGGCCCTCACATAAGGTGTAAGATTATTGTGGGTGGTAGAAGATGAGGAGTATAGTAGAGTATGCTCTTAAGTATGCTCAAGAGAGAGGAGCTACTGAAGTCCATGTATCTTTCTCTAGGTCTCGAGGATATAAGGTAGAAGTAGTGTCTGACGCTATATCTAATGTCAGCTACATTCAGTCAGCTAGGTTATCAGTTATAGCAATAGTAGGTAAGAAGCTGGGTGCTGCTTCAACGAATAGTCTAGATGAGAGAGAAGTAAAGAAGTGTGTAGAGAGGGCAGTAGACTTAGCTAAGGCGACGACTGAGAACCCTAGGTGGAGTGGACTCCCAGAGCCTAGAGAATATCCCGTAGTTGAGGGAACATATGACAAAAGAATTGCTGAGCTAGAGCCCGAGGAGGCAGTTGAGTTGCTTAAGACTAGTCTCGAAGAAGTCAAGGAGACTTCTAGAAAAGTTGTAGTAATGCAGGGATTGTTGAGTGCGAGTAAAGGAGAAGTAATACTGGCTAATAGCAGGGGAGTATGGGGAGAAGACAGGGGAACAAGTGTTTCAGCCTACTTAGTCACAGTAGCTAAAGAATCTGGTGTAGTAGGAAGCTTTGCTTCAGAAGACGCTGTTTCAAGAAGCCTCGACGTAGATTTTAGAGAACTCGGGAGAAGAGCTGCAGAGAAAGCTTTAGAGTCTCTCCACTTAAAGCCAGTAGAGAGCTTCAAAGGATCACTTATACTAGACTATGAAGTAGCCGCTTTCCTCTTTCTAAATCTCGCTAGAGCATATTCAGGCGACTCTGTCTGGCGGGGAAGCAGTCCTCTGAGAAACAGACTTGGGGAACAAATAGCTGTAGAAGCTATAACAGTAGTTGATAATGGTGTGCTGCCGAGGGGAATATCTACTTCTAAGTTCGATGCAGAAGGCTCGCCTCGGCAAAAAACACTAGTTATCGAGAAAGGTGTACTGAAGACTTTCATCAACAACAGCTTTACTGCGAATATTCTCGGAATGGAGCCTACAGGCAACGCTAGCTCCCTACTAGACGTGGCGCCATCTAACACAGTAATCGAAGGAGGAGACTACACCATAGAGGAAATAATTAGGGAGACTAAGAAGGGACTCTTCTTAAGCAGGTTCTCAGGTAAAATGAGCTCAATAGATGGGATAGTCTCTGGCTCAGCTAAGCAAGCATTCTTAGTAGAGAACGGCGAGAAAAAGTATCCTGTGAGAGAATGCATGGTCGTCGGAAATCTCTACGAGTTCCTTAAAAACATATCTGCAGTAAGCAAAGAGAGGAAATTCAAGTGGACTGCACTAACGCCTGTAATCAAGATAGAAAACGTAAATATTGTCACTAAGTAGCTCCAATATTAAGCAAATTGTTTACTAAACTTTTTTCAAAAAGAGATATAAGCCCTTTAGCCGAATAGTTTCCTACATGATACTAAGTGACCGTAAGCTAATCGAGTTAATTGAAAAACATAAGGTAATTAAAATAGAGCCTTACAGCAGAGAGTACCTAGACGACGTTAGCTACGAGCTACACTTATCAAGCGAGTTTGTCTCAATAGATTATCTGAATACTCCAGTAATAGATGTAGGCGATTTATCTAAACTAAAGTACAAGCGTTTCAACTCAGATAAAATCGTAGTGCAGCCTCATCATTTCGTATTAGGCAGAAGCCTAGAGTGGGTAGAGTTGCCAAGCAACATAACAGCTTTTGTCAGCGGAAAATCTTCACTAGCAAGATTAGGACTACAAGTACATGCAGCAGCTTTAATACACCCCGGTAGCAGAGGGCATGTTGTCTTAGAGATATTCAACCACAATAATGTGCCAATAATCTTGAGAAAAGGCATGGCTATCGCACAGCTGGTATTCTTCGAGAACAATGAGCCGATAGAGGACTACGCTGAAAGAAAGGGCCTATACTTAAACCAAAAAAGAATAGAGTTGCCCAGAGAAATAAGTTTCTTCGTTCAATAGACGTAGTCTTCGGTAAAGAAGCATCTACAAAACTATATACACTTAAGTTTCATAGAAAATAGTTTAATGAAGTACTCTATTTTCGTCTGCTATGATAAAGCGTACATACATCACCTACACTAATAATCATACTTAACTAAACATAGGACTAGCTGTTCTGTCTCGCACTAAATCAAAT
>QMSB01000142.1 GCA_003650815.1 Thermoprotei archaeon
CGGAATATACCATTTGTTGCCGAGAGGCTTAGTTGTTATCTCCCATTTTCTTTTAAGTGAAGGCGTAATAGTCTTGAAGACTGAGAAAGCGGGGTAGACGCTTGAAGCTAGTGTAGTAGCAATAGAGAAAACTATAGCTAAGGGAAGATAAGGTGAAGAAATATCTAATGGAAGACTGTACCCGAGGATTCTCGCAGCTAGGCTAACGCATACTGCTGTGATGTAGCCTAACATGACTCCTACTACTGAGTATACTAGTCCTTCGCTTAAAGCCATGAAAGAGACCCCGCTGGGTGAAAGCCCCAGGGAAGAACATATTGTGTATTCTTTTCTTCTCTCGAAAGTTGATCCAAGTATAGTATTCGATAAAACTAGGCATGTAAGTATTAAGGGTATTAGAGTATTTTCAAGTCTTTGGAGCTCATAGCCTTTAATAGGAATTAGCCCCCAGCTCTCTTCGCCGTCACTGTAGTAAACATGGTAAAGTTTACCTATTTGCTGAGAAATCTCTATTACATCTTCCATTATCCCTCCTCTGCTTTTCTCTGGTATTATAAGAATAGAGGAAATGCCTCCTCCTAGCTTTAACAAAGTATCGTAGGGTACTATTGCGACAAAACTTTTTTCCTGAATGATACCCGACTGTGTAATGAAAACTGGTGTAGGTAAGTAACCATCAATATCAAATAGTCGGGCAAATGCATCATCAGAGAAAACCCCTATGACGACAAAATCTTCACCATTAATAGTAACTATATCTCCAATGCTTACCTCTAGTGCTTCCTGAAGAGGTTTTGAAATGAATACCGTGTGAGATCCTTCAGGAAGCATACCCACGAAAAGTTTCTGTAAGATAGGATCATCGCTTTTAAGCCCTATAACTCCTCCAAAAACATTAATCTTTTTACCCGTGCTTTTAGCCAGAAATACTACAGAGCCCCCTATTCTAGCTCTAAGATATATTTTAGCTCTATTGCCTAAAACACACTTAACGTACTCAGCTAAAGGCAAAGGAATAGGATATGCTCTTATACCTTCACAGGCATCTATCATAGGCTCTTTCACCAAAAAGCCCGCGTAAAGTGGAGAAGGTGCTTCAATCTTTTTAAATACCACAATATCGTGAAATCTCCACGAAATAATTAATGTAATCGAAGATACCAGCAAAACTACTGTTAAAGCAGTAAGAGCTGTTCTCAAAGGCCTCTTCCTCATATTTCTTACACTAAGACTAAATGATGCAAAAAAGATACCTCTATAGGCTGTTTCAATAAAGTGCTTACCAGCAAGTTTTTCTCTTATTTTAATTAAAGTACCATAGTTCTCGAAAACTAAGTATAAAAGAGATAAAACTGAAGTAAACAAAGATAGCGAAGAAGCAAATAATAGTGTTAAATTAGAGTGTATTCTAAAACCAGGATGAAGTACTATTAGAGCAGCTGCAGTAGAAGCAGAAATAATTAGAACATACAGTATTTTTCTAGTTCCTCGTACTTCAAATAACAATTCGCATACTACTATAGAAAACGGCAGTAAAACACATATTAAAACAATATTCATGTTGCTAATACTCATATATACTTCTTCCAAAGTATAATATGATTTTATAGCATAGTAAAGGAAACGATAAGCTATAAAAACATATTCACTATAAGTTTTCTCATCTAAATACTTAGAGTATTTTTCATGTTCCTTTAAAGCTTTTTCAAAATACTCTTTCGAGGAGCCCAGTGAGCCGGATAGAGTAGGATCTTCTGCCAAAGGCTTTAACAGACTATCAGCTGCTTTAATAATTTCTTCTGCTAGCCGGTATATTGGAATACTTTTTTCTCCTCCTGTCTTCAAAATAATGTTAGGAACTAAAGCGAGAATCTTTTTGGTCACTTTATCTCTGAGCACTATATCAAAGCAAGTATTGCTAGGCAGTATTAGAATAGCTACTTGAGTATATTTATTTCCTGTAAATACTTCAAAAAGATCTAAAGAATCTACCATTCTATTTTTACTTTTTTCAAAAATCTCTATACCTAATCGAATATTCCGAAAAGTATGGAAATCAAGTACTGGCTTTTCTATTATAAGTGTGCTACAGGGCACTAACTCTAATATAATTTCTCTTTTCCTTAAATAAACTTCTAAAGGAAGTCTTATTCGTATTTCCTTGGAAGCATAGACTATCTTATTAGAGTTTAAAGTGAAGGCATAAAGTTTATATACATGAAAACCTACACCCCATGAAGATGATCTCAGGCCATAGATTTCAAAAAACCCTCCTTTACTCGCTCTACATACAAAAAGGTTGTTTAAGTAATCTGTTGCCATGATTAGAGTCGATGAGCTATTGATATGAGGCTGAATTTTACCTTTAACTGTAGACATACACCATCGTAAAAAAGCTGTATGATTAAATACTCTCGAAGCTTTTTCACTTAAATCGTTTACAAGAGAGAAGATTATATAAAATAATACTTCAAGCTGAGGCTTTACTTTAGTTAAATCAATTCTACTTAAATCATCTAATGGAGTACCATAGCTACTTTTAGGTGAATAAAACGTCAGAGCAGGTATTCCTCCGATATTAAATACTTCGCCTAAGTGGCGGCAAGAAGTATACTTCAAGACAATGTTTTTCTGTTTCGCATAGTAGTATGATGGAGCCATAACCACAGAGTACTTTTTACCGAACACTGTGTATATCTTCGTATACTTGTCATAGTTTCCTATAGTAGTTATATAGTTTAATAGGTTATCAAAGGCTTTAAGTAAAGGAGATCTATGTAAATTGTATGTACCGTAAAGAAGACCTCGAATAAGTACATGTATCTGGCTAGATTCTCCCGATAAGTCGAGAGCAAAAGCTACTCTAGGCCTATACCCCTCCTCAAGGAGAGCATTAAACTCTTGCGAATAGAACCAGGTTCGCGCACCAAGCATACTTAAAGCAGAGCCCGAGAAGAAAGCCAGTAAAACAGTTCTCGCAGGTCTACTTTCCTTAAGTATTCGCGCAAACTCAAGGAGAGCTGCAGTACTTAAAGCACTACTGGCTCCCGGCGAAATAGAAGGTACAACTGAGCAGGCATCGTACTGTACTGAAACAACTACAGTATTTTTATCGTCAACAGAGCCTGGAATAAGAGCAAAAATATTCTGTAAGACTACTTCTCTCCACTCCGTATTCAAGAAAAGCTCTACAGTAACTCTACCTTCTTTAAGCAAACTAAGAAGCTTTTCAGCATCACTTTCCTTAATAAGCACTCTCGGTACTCTAAGCGGAGCACAAACTACCTTACTTAACCATTCTTCAGCACCTACTTCCTTTTCAATAAAAACTACTGCCTTTACTCTAAGAAACTTCAAGTAAATCCAGTCGTAACCACAGTCGAGATCAACCAGAACTACCTTACCCTTAATATCACCTATACGTGCTACCTCAAGAAAACTTCTATTCAAGTAAATTAGCTCCCCACGGATCCTCCCTCTACAAGAACATACCAAATTCGGCGCAAAGACATATACTCTGAAAATTTCTCTACGAGGCTCGACGACAACTAAAGTAGAATTACTGTCATAGGGAACTACAGCAGTATAGTTTTGAATCCATGTCTTAAGACCTAAAGACTTAAGATAGCTATAAATATAGGATGCTGTCTCATA
Source organism: Thermoprotei archaeon (assembly GCA_003650815.1). Classification (GTDB taxonomy): domain Archaea; phylum Thermoproteota; class Thermoprotei; order Thermofilales; family B15-G2; genus B15-G2. The sequence continues at coordinate 3,655 of QMSB01000142.1, forward strand.
GCAGCCAGAATATCCAGCATAGCGGTCTACAGCAGACATAATATGAAATAAATGTTTATTCAAATTACTTAAACTAGTATTTGATACAATATACCTGAAGTAGAAACTGTATGAATTATTCTCAAATGTAGTAGCAACATTTATTTTTACTAAAATAAAATTTAAAGCTAGTAGAAGGACAAGAATATTGATTACTCTGAGATACTTCATTCTCTCCTACCTATATGAAAGTAAAGACCTCTATTTAACTTTCGAATCACATTCCACTAAAAAGCCTTACAAAATCCTACGAAATTCGACAAAGAGTAGACAATACTAATTCTTATATATTTAAACATAACCATCATCCCTGATGTTCTCGAGTAAATGCTCTATAAGAGTAGATAAGAGAATAGAGCTTTTGACTGCAGTAC
>QMSB01000143.1 GCA_003650815.1 Thermoprotei archaeon
AAGCCTTAGGTATGGTGGGTCTGGTCTGTTTGGGTAGAATCCATTTGGTGCCACATACCCACTTACTCCGGGTGGTGTACCCCAGTACTCTATACACGATCCGCTGAAGGCTACTACGAAACTGTAGACTGGTAGCCTGAATTTGGTCTCTCCAGAGTATACTCTGTATGAGTCATCTGGATTGAAGCATACTATACTAATAGCTACTGTGAACCCCCCTACACTACCCACTACTAGTTCATCCCCCTCCCTATAGACTGTCAGGTGCACTGGGTACGAGTATGCTCTAGGGGCTAGCTGATTGGGTTGGGGTAGGGATTCTAGGGCTATCCAGTAGAGTCCTGTAGCTAGTGCTAGGGAGAATAGGGTGAATGCCAGTACGAACTCTAGAGTGAACTCCATACCAATATTAGGATTGTTTAAAAGTTTCCTAAACGAGAATTATCTTAACAACTTATAGTAGGATAACTACAAACTTAGAAGTACTACACCTTTTTGCCCCTTTCCCCTTTTTTGGAAAACAACCTAAGAATTTAGAATTTCAATGATCTAATCTTCATCCTAGCCTTGAGATACTAGGATCCCTTGAGAGATAGCGTTTAGCTGTAGAGTAGCCTATTCCCACTAGTTGGCAGCTCTCTTTTAATGTTAGCCCCTTTCCCACTAAGTTGATCAACTTCTTCCTCACTCTCTCATTCCACTTAGATGATCTCTCCAACCTAGCACCCTGTGCTCTCAGCCTAGCTAAGTGCCTCCCCTAGTACGCTCTATTACGAACTCTCTCCATTTCCCCTGCCCAGCCTAGAATCGCTCTTAAGGGGGCTTGTAGAAAATTACAGCGCTGTATTCGATTCCAAGCTTCTCTCTGTCAACAACCACTTCCGGGAAATGATCATCGATAAAAGCCTCTAATCCTGGCACGATTAGCTGTTGCCTTACTTAAAATATCACACTTTCTGAACACATCTTTTCCGATTAATTTGCTAGAAAAGGAAAAAATAGAATTTTTTATAAAAAACAAAAAATTCATCATTTTTATCCGAAAAATGAGAAAAAGAGACTGCTTTATAGGGTAGTTAAGTGTACTATTATTTCGTGAAATTTAGTTCCTAGTGTGCTTGAATTATTGAATTCCTAAAAGGAGCATGAGGATTTGGATTTTATGAAGCAAAGAAAGTGTAGAAGTTAACGTTTATCGAGCACGCTATTAAGCAATAACAAAAAGCCTTCTAAAATAGATTGATTTTCATTTATTTTAGTGTGCTAAAAATATAGAATCTTCTCCCCTTACTAAAACTTCTTAAGAAAAATTTTTATTTATTTATACTTTACAGTTTAGTGAGGTGTTAAAAGTGCGAAGGATTAAGCTATTAACCATAGCGACTGCGGGATTCATAATCCTCCTCACAGTCCTAACCCAGCAAGCAAGTGCTCAGGAATTGCCTCCAGACCTAGTAGCGAAACTCCATACCAACTTGAGGGTTGCTATTCTTTACGACGGAAAACATGGATGGCGTTCTCCCTGGATGCCCATCAAGTATTATCATATTACGAAAATAGATACAGCTGGGCTTTATGGAATTGGAGCCTATGATGTGTTAGTTATGGAGGAGTATTATGATGATGGGTGCTTGACTACTGAGCAAATAGATATGATCGTAGAGTTTGTGAAAGGAGGGGGAGGAATCATAATATTAGAGGGATTCCGGGGGCTTGGAGAACCTTTAAGAACACTACTTTCAAAGCTTGGTATCAGAATCAAAGCGATAAGCTCTATTAAGATTAGAGAAGTTTTATCTAAAGATGGAAAAGCTATGGTCGACCACCCAATAACTGTGGGTGTAGAGAAAATTCGTGTTTGGGCTGGTAATCCAGTCGTAGCGGTTGAAATAGATAACGGAGATATCTTCATAAAAGCACCATTTGTGGCTGTAGCTAAAAGCTACGGAAGTGGAAGAGTTATCCTCATAGGAGCACATGAAATACATGAGGAGCTCTCGGGTTTAAGGTTTGCAGTTAACTGTATTGAGTGGGCTGCTGGATATACGCCCCCAGGCTGGGAGCCTGTGGTTCCAAGCTTGAGGAATGAGACAGCTACTTTGAGAGAAAAACTAAGAGGATATGATGAACTTATGCAAAAATACAGCTCCTTGAAAAGAGAATATGAGAGACTTAAGGCAGAAGTTGACAATTTAAGATCCTCCTACGAAAAGCTTAAATCCCAATACCAAAGACTTTCCAAAGAGTATAATCTCTTGAAGGAGGATTATAACAGGCTAAACTCTGAGTACAACACTTTAAAAAGCAAGTATGAGGAGATGAAAGGTAAGGCAATTACGCATGTTATCGCTATCCCGGCAGAATTTACTTATCTATTAGCGATCTTGACGATCATACTTCTTATAACAACTATTTATTATCGAAGAAAATCGTTAAAGCCCATTGCGAAAGCTTGATTAGGATTAGCGTGGAAGGAGCGTGCATTAACTCAAGTTAATTTTTTCATATTACAAATACATGAGAGCTTTATCATCTAATGTTAGCGAATCCTTCTCATGGAATACTGCAAGTATTTAGGTTATAATAAAAAGCTGAAGTTAAGTCTTGTGGAATTAAGCACTACTATTGTTTAAAACACTTGAAGATGGCTAAGCGAAGGCTTGTCGGGATTTAGTGGTTCAGATGAGGACCTTAACCTTGGAGACAATTTCGCAATTAATCTCTCAGATAGCTTCAAATCGGGCAATCATGACACTTTTGCTAACGCTAATTATAGCAATAACACTTGGCGAGCTTTTCGACATACTTAAAGATAGAGTAAAATTCTCGTTCAGACCGGGTACGATAAGTAGAGAGCTAATTAAAATAGTCTTCATAGTTGCTGATGGAGATGCTAGAGTTGGACTTGAAATTTTGAGGAGAGCAGGAAGGAAGGCTGAAAGCTAAAGGATTAAAAAGTCACAATCGAGGAAATTAAACAGACTATAAGAGAAGCTGAAAAGCTAAAGAAGTCGTACTTCCTGTCTAAGCTTAATGAGCATCGGAAAATAATCTATCAGATACTTCTTGAAGAAAAAGAAAATACTGTCAAGCGAGCTTTATAGAGAATACTGTAAACTCGTTAAGAATACATAAACAGAGCTTACAGGAACTGCGTGAAGAGTATTGTTAAGCTCGGATTGGCTAAGGCTGAAGGAAAGGGAATATGGAAAGTTTATGAGGTTATAATGTAAAACTTACTTAGGTCTTCATAAAATTCAATAACGTCTTTCTCTTTACCGACTGTGAGTTTTCTTCATATTGCTCTTCTCTTTTAATAGTGATTCCGTATAATTGCTCGTATCGTCTCATTATTACATAGCCATGACCATTAAGCTGATATACACCTTTACTCAGCCTCTCAATAAGAGGTACAGGCCAATTCTTCTTTTTCATCAAATCTGTAAGTATAGCAGTAGTATAATTTGGTTTCCAATTTAATTGTTCTGCTATTTCCTTTGGAGTGAGCGGCTTTTTCGTAGTGTACAATAGTTTTAAAGCAAGACCCCAGCTTTTCGATTTATCTATCCTTTCACAGATTTCATCTATATTAAGAATATCACATATACTATTTTCTAAAATATCCAAGACAGCGTTAACTTTTTTCATGGCATCAATGCGGTTATCAGTATCTACTATCCACCGATCTTCTTCGAACTTAACACTGTCTATGAATAATTCAGTGCGATTCCATGTTATCTTTAATAAAACTTCATAAGTAGCTCTCAGAAGTCTAAAACCTTCTTTAATTGGAAATATTACTTGAGATTCTGTTACTTCTGGATTTTCTAAATCTAGTAGAGGATAACCGCCTTTAAGAAAGAGGTTCAAGAACTTCTTTATTAGATCCTTAGATTCTTTATCAATTTGGGATACTTGTTTAATTATCTCTTTCTCTTCTTCTTTAATCTCTTGAAGTTTACTTCTATATTTTATCCCCATCCTTTTATAGATCTCCATTTTTACTTTTTCTTCCTCTTCTATCTTCGGTAATTCATCTCTTATCT
>QMSB01000144.1 GCA_003650815.1 Thermoprotei archaeon
TGATTATTTCAATTTACATTAGATTCATCATCTTATTTTTAAAAGCAATTTCAATCATTTACTTCTAGTTACTTTAATAATAGATCTATGATTTTACATATATTTCTGATATTTAAATTAAATAAAAGTTGCTACTAATAATATACCATAAGTTTATTAACTTCGTATTAGTATTATAAGTGAGATCGTGGTTAAGAAGAGGAGAGGAGTTCGTATACATAATCCTAAGATGATAGTCTATGTTAAGTATGCTCAGAGAGAGGGTCCTAAGTTTCGAAGAGGACGGTTCATGAGGAAGTGGCTCCCTAGCTGGAGGAAGTAGGGCTAGTAGTGCTGACTAATTATTAAACATACTTTTGTCTGAAGAAAAGTGATGTTTGAGGAAATTAGGCGGAAGTATGTCAGAGAGCTTGCTGAAGAAACTTTAAGGAACTTGAAGAAGAGAGGCTGGATTACATTCTATGTTGACAATATTGAAGAATGTAGAGCTAGAGTCTTAGAAATAGTGCGTGGTGTTAAAAGAATAGGTGTACCCGGAAGCGTTACTGTTAGAGAGCTGAAGCTAATTCAGTTATTTGAAGAAAAGGGTATTGATGTAGTTGAGCACTGGAACGCGAAGAGCGTTGAGGAAGCGAATAGACTTAGGCGAGAGGAAGTTTTCTGTGAAGCTTTCATACATAGTCCGAACGCTGTCTCAACCGACGGACACATAGTAGTCTTAGACTACTACGGCAACCGGATTGCTGGAAGTATTTTAGGACCAGAAAAATTGGTCTTTATAGCAGGATACAACAAAATCGAGTCCAGTCTAGAAAGAGTTCTCGAGAGAGCTGAGAAAATAGCAGTTAAGCTCAATGCAATAAGATTCGGTGTTCCAGTAGAGGAAATGAAGTATAATATACTCGTACTTAAAATCAAGCCACCCGCTATTAAAGAAGGCTATGTCATACTAGTAGGAGAGAATCTAGGATTTTAAGTGGTTTTAGTAAAGGCTATTAATTACTCGCAAGTTACCTCGTAGGCTTTTATTCCGTTGTTTATGTGTGCTATGTATCCTGTTTTCTTTCCTGTTAATGTGTATTTGTATAGGCTTATGAATACTAGTGAGGCTACTAGTGCTCCCATTGGTCTGAATTCTAGCCGGGTACATATGTCTCTCACTTGTCTAGCTGATTTTTCTATGATTTCTGCCTCCTTTTCTGTCGCTGGGGCTAGTTGTTCTCGCCACAGCACTACTGCTTGGTTTTGAGTGACTCCCGCTGATAGTAAGTCTATTTTCCTGGCGTTTGCCCAGTGTAGTACGAGGTTTCTTGAGTAGATGTTGTCGAATGTGAGTATTCCTATGTCGAAGGGGTGTCTATCATAGATTTTGTCTAGGTCGTCTATGGTGTTTACGTCCTTTTTGTATACTGCTGTGGGCTTTCTAGTCAGTATTGTTAGGAGAGAGGCTAGGGCTTTTGCTTTAGAGTGTCCTATTAGTCCTGCTGGATATATTGAGTTTTCGTAGTTTTCTGGCTCAATGTCTTCTCGGTCTACGATTAGTATAGAGGAGACTAGTGGAATTACTTCTATCGCTATATGTGTGCCAAGGAATCCTGCTCCAAAGATAGCTACTCTAGGCTTCATTTGTGAGCACCTTTTCGAGGTAGCCTGGCTTAAGTGTTTCTTCAGGTCTCTGGGGAAGCGGTGTGTTCATTACTTCGCTTGAGACAGGTTTTCTAGCAAACTTAGTTGTTTTAGCTGATTCAACTGCCTTGAATATTGTTACGAGTATACTGCTGACTAGTCTTGGATGAAAATCTCTTATTCTCAGTGTAGCGTAGGGTGTAGGTATGTCACGGGGCTCTACATAGGATCCCACGAGTACTACTGCTATTGGTGTTTTCTCAAAGAATTCTCTTACCTTGGGGTCGCTGAATACTTCTTTGACGAAGGGTGGAGTATTTTCATCGAAATCCGTTATCAACACTACCGCGCTTACTTCTCTTCCTTTACCTACTTCATATGCTTTAAGTAAGCCTGCCCCAATACTCGTCATACCATCGGGCTTCATGTACTCTAGCTCACTGGGACTTATCTTCCAGGCAGTATCATTGAACACTACTATATCTACATCGCTGAACTTCGACAAAATAGGATACAGCTTACTAGTTGTCTCCAGTGCTGCTTCCATTGAGCCAGAGACATCAACTACAATGATCACGTAGCTGAGCCTATACTTTGCCTTAAGCTCTTCTAAGTATTCTCTGATTCTCTTATCTATGAGATCTACTACTTCTTCAGGTACACCAGTTTTAATCAAGTGCTCTAACACTCCAATAAACTTCAGAGGGTCTTTCAGCGCATGTATTTTGCTTACGGCTATCCTATTGAATTTCTCTTCACCTAGTAGATTTAAGAAAAGTCTTGCGTGTTCTAGAAAGCTCTGGGGCGAAGCATGCTCAGCGACTGTTTTGGCGTTCTCAGCTGTAATGAAGTTCACTAGAGTATGAAGTGGAACACTTATTTTCAGCAAATACTCTACGCCATACTCTTCAACTACTTTCTTAAGCGAAGACTCTGAGAGAGAAGCAGCAAATAAGTAATTTTCATTAACTATTTTCTTTCCATGAAATACTGTTTTAGGAAGTCTAAGTACTTTAAATAGTCTGCGGAAAGCCTCAGGCTCTAAGGCGAATGCTCTCAGAAGCTCGTCTTTAGGAGTATTAGCTAACTTGACTACTACTGCGTGTCTTAAGCTACGAGTACATTTCTTAGCTAAATTTAAGTGATCGGGAATATAGAGTAAGTGAGATACAGGTAGTTCTTGAATAAGTTGCCATGCAGCACTTCTAGCAAGCTTATCTCCCTTAAACATAAGTAAAATCTCTTTTACTACACAGCTTCTATGGTATCTTCCTCCCTCGATAACATATGCTAGTGCTCTAGCCTTAACAGGCGACGGTAAATCTACTTCAACGTAATGTCCTCCCATAAGATACGAAACATAAGCCTCAATACCTAACGTAAGCTCTGTTTTCACGCAGAGGAGTACTAGGAGCAAGTTTATAAGCATTCAGGTTAATAAGACTAGGATAGCTTATGTCTGTAAAGAAAATAATTTATCAAGATAAAGAAATAAGTCTTCCAAAACCAATCGAAGCTCCTTCAGAAGACCAGGTCAAAAGCATATTAAAAGACTATGGAATAGAAATTAAAGAGCCTATTAAAATATTAGTATTAAAGGAGAGAGAAGCAGTAATAGTGTATAGAGCAGACGCGGTATTCGGATAATGATAACTCATGCATATATTTTGAGAGAAAATACACCAATATTCTTTTCAGGCGAAAAAGTACTCGGATACATGAATATCTTCGAGCTAAGCAAGTACCCGAAAGACTCAACAATAATATTTGCTCTACCGAGTCGCCTAAGGCGGAGACTAGTGCTTGGGAGAAAAGCCTACAATATTCACACAGGTGTAGCCCACGAGGTCTCGGCTAAAGTCTACTTATGGCCGTCTCAGCTTCCCGAACCTCTAGTAGACAAGAGTATTGCCTTAGGAGTGCTAATGAAGACGCTTAAAAGAAGAGGAGTTTTTGCACCAATATTGCCTCTAGCAAACTTTACTAAAGAAGAAGCAGAAATAATAGATAGATTTATTAAAAAACTGCGTATAAAGGAGCAATCAATAAAGAATCTATTAAAATTGATTGAAGAAATAGGAATAAAAGTAATTAAAGTAAACTATATGGCAAATAAACTAGCAATTAAGCTAAATGACGGAGCAAACGAGTATGACGTAGTAGTAGACGAAAGAGGTAGAGTAATAGAGACAAATATCTGCATAGCTCTAGAAAATCTTCACTTACTTGAATTAGTTTTGCTTACACGAGGAAGAGAAGTATACGTATATGAGCCAATAATATAGATGCCTCCAGTGCGCCGGGAGTATGCCGCAGCCCGCGGCCCGGGAGTACATCCCGCGTATCTCCCGGCAAGGGAGGCTAA
>QMSB01000145.1 GCA_003650815.1 Thermoprotei archaeon
ATAGAAGACAACTTTACTGAATAATTTTCAAATCTTCTTGTTTTATTTTTAAATAAAAAATATTATCATCATAGCATTTTATGACAATACCTTCTATTTCTTTACATCCAAATGCACTTTTCCTAGTCTTTATCTCATTTATTAGCTGAAGGAATGATTTTATTTGAAGACTTTTTAAAGGATAGTGTGGAATTTGCTTGATTTTTCTATTTTAAAAATCGGTAAAATATGCTTTACTGCTTTGTTATAAGGAATAAATTTACCATCTATTACTAAATCTAGAAAAGCTAGAAAAGGTCGTTGCTGGTAGACTAAATGTAAATAGTCGGGTTTTTCTGGCGGCACATATTCAAAAAATAATTCTGAATTATCAAGCTTACTTAAGAGTTCGTAAAACTCTTCATAGTGTTTCTTTAAGAATTCATTTATCCACCTAAATTCTTTTGATTTTTCTTTTTGATTGAAACGCCACCCTGTGTTAAAATATCAACCTTATCATTAACAATTTCAGGCAAGAGTTTATACCATCAACTTTTTCAGAATAAAACTTATATTTATAACTATTTATCCTGGAAACTAGGTCTCTTAATTCATATCCTTCACTAAGAAGTTCTTTTAATGAAGGAATTGAAGGATACTTTGTCATACTCTTGATTAATTGATATTAGTATCCTTAAATTTTTCTCTCTATTAGGAGAACTGCTTGGTTAAAGTTTTATGGGTTTGCTGTCTTTAGCTTAATGGGGAAGACAGCTAACAAGTTATTCTAAAGTAAAGCTAAACAAACACACAGCAAATAAGCCAATCAAATAGTCTCCCTCTACTATATCTCTAATATTTGTCAATACTTCCTGTTTTATTCTTCTCTTGCCTCATAGAATGCTGCTTCAAAATACTTTACTGGAAAGAATAGCCTTCTTTCTAAAGTAAGGATTTCTGTTAGAGTTGGATTCTTGTGACTGGCAGCAAAACAAGTAAATATTTTACAGGAGGTATTAAGGTATGCTTAAAGTACTCGTCTTCCTTCTAGTTTTTCTTTCAGCACTACCTGCTATTCGCCCTTATGTGCTAATACTTAGTGTGAAGGGGAGTGCTTGCTTCTCTACGCTAACTGAGAGAGGTTTAGTTATCTGTGGGTGGATAGAGTTCGAGGACAGGTGGAGGGGGTTTGTAGCATTAGTTAATGAAGACTTGGAGTGGCTGGTGGTAGTGAGGGAGGCTTATGAGCTGAGGAAAGCAGTAGTAGTGAGAGATACTCTCGTAGTCTGTGGCTCATGGTTTATAGGGGGATTTGATTTAGAATCCGGTGAGTTTAAGTGGGGGTATTCTTCAGAAGAGTGGCTGAACGATCTAGAAGTACTATCTGACGATAAGGTGCTTGTGTGTGGAGTAGGGTTTGTTGCAGTAATTTCCTCTAACGGCGATATTCTAGTAGAGAAGAGAATAGAAGTGAATAGGAGAGGTGAGTTTATAAAACCTTTCCTCTTCGCTTCTTGTATACTAAAGGATCATGTAGTTTTGGCTGGCGCTGCATTTAATATGTTTTCGAAAAACAGTAGGCTGGACTGTATAGTAGTCTCACTCAGTCTGAAAGATTTCACTCCACTGTGGTGTATATGCTTCGGTGACGTCTACCAGGATAGGCTTTACGGAGCAGAGTGTGACGGTGACTCAGTGTATGTCACTGGGCATTCTGTCAGTAGGTCTAGGATGGTTCAAGAAGCAGTAGTAGCTTGCATTAATTACACTGGTGGCCTTAAATGGTGTAAAACGATAAGTGCTAGAGGCTGGAGCTTCGGGACCTCACTCACAGTAAGTAGAAACTCTCTATGTGTAGTAGGTTTTACTGAAATAGCTAAAAAGTCTCGAGTACTAGCAGTTTTTCTTAACAAGGTAGACGGTAGTTTACGTGAAGCTTACTCGATAAGACTAGGTGACTCAACTAAAGTTCCTCTGGGAGCACATGTAGAGAAGTATTTAGAGGGAGTATTTATTTCGGGAAGTTCATCTAGCCATCCGCTAGTAGTGTACTGGCCTTACTTCTTTGTAGGTAATGTTTCCTTGAGCAATAACAGTACTTTATTTACTGAGAATTCCTCTGTCATAGTACATGACTGGAGTGCTCGTGTAAAGAAGATAGAAGCTAGAGTACTTGAAGATAAAGAGTTGCACAGGAAGAATTTTACTGTAGAGAAGCTAAAAGTAAGTATAGTGTCTGGAGGAAAAATACCTAAGCTATCTCCTGACCGAGAGCCTTATGGTGTCTTAGATTTGATGATTATAATGATAGCTTGTATGGTAGTGCTGCTGTTTATTGTGAAAGATATACGTAAGCATGTCTTAAAGCGAGGGGCTCAGAGGACTCAAGTCTAAATCTCACCATTCGTCCTTCGCACGGAATAGAGTACTCGAAGAGAGCTTCTCTCCTGGCTTTTACCCTATCATATACTAGCCAGTCTCCATTCACTGAGAGCACTTCGACTACTAAGGTGAGGTTTGTCTTCGGGTATAAGTAGAGAGTTTTTCTCCTATATCCCATCACTGGGACCGGGTCTGTTGTAATGGTTTCTCTCAGAATCTTACTACTTAGGGGGATTCCGTTAGCTGTAAGCGAGAGAGCTAAAGGTGGCTGTTCGTATTTTAAGTGAGCTGGAATCCTGATAACTAGGCTTTCGCAGAAGCCGCCTACTTGACTCCAGTTATTGCACGCTAAGTACAAGTAGCCTCCAAATACTTCTACGTCGTATACGCCGAACGGCAGAGAGAGTATTCGGGAACACTTGTACTCGTCCCATACCCATACTTCTCCTCGAGCAGGAGCACATGTGCCAGCTCCATAGACTATGAAGAGTCTGTCTTCAAAAGTCTTTAACCGAATAGCCACATTATAAGGCTGCCTGACTTGTTTTCTCTCAAAAAACTTGTGAAGCTCTCCGTCAAAGAAGTATACGGCCCCCCTACCGTCAGCAACATAGGGGTATCTTAAAACTACTCTATCACTCGGTGAATGAGACCTAAACCACTCTACATGACTGTACTCACGGTACTCTTTCCACTCTTTTCCATTCTCAGTACAATAGACTCTGGAAGGAGATCTTATCGGCTCACCTTCAAAGACGTAGAACATAGATCTATACTCAAAGAACTGGTACAGAGACTTTCCTGTATTAAACTCGAAGACTTTTTCCCATTTTTCTCCATCGAAGCTTCTCCAAATCTCATTACGTCTACCAGCATAAAGAGTGTTCTTGAAGACTCCCAGAGACTCTACTAGCCCTCCTCCTCCACCACCTCCAGGAGTCAGTTCAAGTACTTTTTGGAACTCAGAGCCATCGTACCGGAAAACATATGTCTTCTTTCCATCGAAAGTAGAGGCTCCGACATAGAGGTCGCCGTCAAACACTTGATACGACCAGAAATTCATTATTCCGCTAGCCACTTTCTCCCATGTACATCCGTCGCTAGAGACATATACTCCGGCTTCTTCTCTGTTTTTTGTCAGAGTGTTAAGGCACATGATTAGCTCACTGCCGTAAGCTATTAGTGAAGGTATTTCAGTAGGATTTTTACCTTTATAAGAGAAAACGGTTTCTAAGTTGTTCACAGCTTCTAGTGTTTTTCCTGAAAATAAATATTTTTCTCAACACTCTAGCTCTAAGCTACATTGTTGATCATTTTAGCAGCCACTCCTATTTTAAGTTACATGACCTACCACCTCTAGTAGCCAGCGACATATATACAGTGCTGCATCCGCGTAAAAACCGACAAAGACAGAAGCAGCATAAGTGTAAAAGCTACCTACCAAAGCGATACACCACACTTAAGAAGAGGAAAGCTCTCAGATGCTGGCTCCTACTCTTAGCACTATTCATATACACAAATTTAGTAGCATAAATGCTACTAGAATGCTTCATAGAGAAATGCTCGTAGCTAAGTGCTGATAAGCGCCTATAACTACAGAACTCACTAGTATAA
>QMSB01000146.1 GCA_003650815.1 Thermoprotei archaeon
TAGTTCATAACATAAATTAATACCATAGTATAAGGTAAGTCTGATGGAAAAAATATTTGGATTGCTTCTTATAGCACTACTACTAGTTTCTATACCAATGTTTGTCATAGGGGCTGAGGTCAAAGAGGTCTCAGGAACTATAGCTGAGGTAACTGATACTGGGCTTAAGTTGTCTACTGACGGAGGAGTCGTAGAACTCTTCTGCAGAGGAGTCTGGGTAGTGTTTACTGGAAATAATACCAGGTTTAAAGCTAGGTGGGTTAAGATAAAGGATAATCTTTCACCAGGCACGGAGGTCTCGGCAAGCTATATTGAGAGAGAAGTAAACGGGACTCAGCTAAAGATAGCTGTTAAAATGAAGATAGGAAACTATACTCTCGTAAGAGCGGGAGTACTCAAAAGATATTTAACGAAGAAGAGAATAGTGCGAGCAGACGGAGTAGTAAAGGAGGTAGGCGAAAACTACATTAAAGTAGAAATAAACGGCACTATAGTCAGGTTGAATACTAAGGGAGCTTGGGTTGTTAGAGGATCCTGGAGCTCAGTGCTATCTCCCCTAAGCAGCGGAGATAGAGTACATGTAATCTACTTGAAGCTAAAGAACACAAATATAGCTCTACTCATAAAGAACTACGATAAGAACGTAGTTCTGGTTAGGCATAGACCTCGTAAATAATTTTATCAGAAATTTTTTATTTTATTTTTTCTAAATAATACTGTGATGAAAAAGACGCACTTAGTAGCAGGAATCTTTCTCTGGGCTCTCTTCTCATACCTCACTAAGAGCCTTGACGTGCTTTTCTTAGCAGCAGCTGTCTTAGCCTCTATTGCTCCCGACCTAGACCTTAGAATAAAGCACCGTGCTCTTCTGCACAATATATTCGTGTTAGCCGTAGTGGCAGCGGGGTCCTGGTTTCTTCAAGGGCTTTACTTCGCCATAATAGTTTCTTCAGCCTACTTCTCTCATATCTTGTTAGATTCTCTAACGAAGGCTGGTGTAGCTGTGCTTTTCCCCTTATCTTCAAAGAGATATGGACTAAGATTAGTTAGAAACGGTGGCTTAGCTGATAAATCTCTATGCGTATTACTCACATTAAGCTCAGTAGTCCTTCTCCTACAGTACTCCAAAGAGATTCTTAGCCAGTTCTTAGGACTTTAATAACCTCACTAGTTATTTCTCTAAAAGCTCTTTTTCTCCAAGGGTCCTTAAATCTATAGTAGGTTAAGTATAGTGCTGAAAACACTACTTTTAGAGTCACTTTAGCAAAGAGGGCTTTTAGTCCACTATTCACGTACTTAGCGAAGAACGTAGCTCCCCATTCGCGGATATTGTATCTCCAACTTTTTAAGAAAATTTCTCTCTGAACTTCTATTAAAGACTCAAACGTTATTTCAGGACCATTTCTAAGGTAGCAGTTTTCTTCAGGGACAAAGAAGAGAGGTACTATGAATAACTTTAACGAGAAGAGCTCATCGAGCAGCTCTAGTGTAGCTAAAGCATCGCTCTCATCTTCCTCGGGAAGCCCAGTTATTATCGTGGCTAAGGGATACCAGTCGTTATCGTTCATAGCTGCTATAGCTTCCCACACCACTTCAGGCCAGTCTTCAGGCTTAAAGGGCTTAGGCTTACCAGCCATATACTTCTCTATGAGCCGCGTGCTTCCGGTCTCTATTCCAACTTCTGTTGTGACTATGTGTTTTCCGTTGTGCTTATAGAAGGAGTATTCTCTGAGAAACTCGGCTAGGTCTTTTACTAGTTTCTTGTCGAGAAGCACTGGAGGCAGGGCGGAGTGTGCTGGCTGAATATACTTTACTCCCCTGACGCTAGCTATGGCTCTGAAGACTTTCATAATTTTATTTCTATTCGGAGCGAAGTCCGAGCTATTACAGCCGTAGAGAAAGAGATCGTCAGTAGCGACTAGTATGAAATCCTGTCCCGACAACACATTTACCTCTGTCTCTTTCACGACTCTCTCTATAGGCATATATCTCCTCCTCTGCATTGTAGGAGAGCAGAACTGGCATCCCCTACCACATCCCCTAGTTATCTCAACTACGCCGTGAATTGCTGCACGTCTAATACAGGGAATCTCGTCTACATCAGCTGGCTCGCCGTAAACAACTTTCTCTACAGGCTTATCTTCAACCAGTTTCCTAAACACTTCTCCAGCTACTTTCTCTGCCTCTCCTATAATCACTACATCTACCCCGTACTTCTCCATGACTCCTTTCTTGGAGAGTTGCCAGCTGCCCGCTCCCCCTACAACTACTTTTAGTCCAGGCTTGTACTTCATCCACTTCTCTGATAGTCTTTTAAACTCGTAAGCTGTCATGGATTTCCCGATGCCTATGAGAGTGGAGTATGTTATGCTCACAAACGCTATACCCAAAGGATCCATCGAAGACACTGCCAGTACTTTAGTTTCCGGGCCGATGAATTTGTCTAAGTTGTCTGGATGTACTACTGCTATTTCGTTTTCACCGAACCCTTCTCTGAGGAGAACTGCCTCTATTTTCCTTAAGCCGTAGGGCGCGTATATTGCTCTACCTTCGCTGTCTCTCGGTACTGGTGGATAAAGTGCTCTGATTAAAAATCCTCTAGGAACTATTCTTGGCTTCGAGAAAGACGCTGAGAATGCTATAAATGGGCTTTTCCTGTAATCGCTCATCTCGGTTGCAGGTGATGTAAGCACTATTTTCGGCGAAGACATAGGAGGTCTTTCTTATATTCCTCTTTTGAATATATCCTTTACGTCTTTAACCCTTCATGAGAGAAAAGTGTAACAACAAGGTATTTATCTGCTAGTAAATGAGATAAGTGTAGGTATCATGCAAAGTTTCCTGGTATTTCCGGTAACAATAGCAGATTCTACTGGTAAGGTTTACAGAGGACCTATTAAAGTAGTGGGTAAAGCTAGATTCGATGGAAATACTCTAGATTTAGTAAATAGTCTCAAAGAGCTATCACGCTGGATTCCTGTCATCGAAGAAGCCTTGAAAGACTCCGAACTGGTCTGTGAGCTAGAGTTTACTACAGGTGCTAGGTATCTTTTAGAGAGAGTAGGGAACTGTGTTAGACTGGACATAACTGCCCTGAAGTTTCTTCCTCCCGAATACTCGAAAGGATTCGAATTACTCTTAAAGCTCGGCTTCATATACATTAAAGAGGTAGCGCTTAAGGGATGGAGGCAGTCGCTAAAAAAGGTAGTGAAACTTTACGCAAAGATGTCTGAGGAAGATAAAATCGCTTTAAGGAAGCTTCTTCAACAGCCCTACTTGGATGCCCACTCCTTTTTCCTAACTTTTCTCGAAAAAGCTCTGCTTCAACTCTCTAGAGAAGACTGGTGGATTACTTGGCTTAGAGCACAAGTCACCAGAGATTATCCGTACGATATTGAGAGAGTCAGAGAGATCATAGAGAGGTACGGCGACGAAGTTTACTCTAGTGAAGCTGTAGACGAGCTCTATAGAGCCATAAGAAACAGCTACGACGAAGATCTCGACGAAGAAAATATAGCTAAGCTAGCTAGGGAAGCTAGAAGCAGGGGAGAGCTAGTAGTATTCACTAGACTCGGCAGAGCATCTATAGTAATGGGCTACCTACTAGCAGCGTCAAAAGTAGTTAAAATATCAGAGGAAGTCTTGAAAGAACTAGAGTCTATAGAAAACCTGCTTAAGGAGAGAGGGCTAGACGAGTTTTCTCCCGCCTTATTCAGGCTAAAACTGCTGTGCTCAAAGAGTGAAGTAGACTTAGCTCAGCTCATAAGATGTGTAAAGATCTTTCTGAAAGATCTACAGGAATATGAGCAGAAAATATCAGATGAACTGAGAGAAAAACTTGAAAAAGAGGAGATCGCAGCAGAAGAGGCTCTAAGTTCACTTGAGTATGCTTACTCTACTATCGTGAAAATAAAGAGCGGATTATACAGA
>QMSB01000147.1 GCA_003650815.1 Thermoprotei archaeon
CCTATATTTAGTGTTGATTGAATGTATATTTGATGCTGGCTTGTACGCGTATAGGTTATGGGTTTTCCTTACTGGAATATTGGTGTTGATATGTTGATTAATGTAAGCTTATGGGGCTTTGAATTAGGTTTTCATCAGCAATTAGTGGTTAATGGAATTCTCATTGATTGTAGTGGTGTTTATGTTATAGAGTATTTGGGGACGTGAAGCTGGTTAGTGAATTTAGTTAAGTATTTTTACTACTGTAATTAGAAGCTTAAGGTAATAGTGGTTGTTTGTGAAGATGGATCAGTGTAGCTTATACGTCTTCATTGATAGGAGTGTAGACACTTATGCACTTATAGTAGTTGAGGAAAGGAATTTACCTAGCTTAAGGCGGGCTCTTAAATGGGTAGTTCACTTCAAGAAGTTGAGTAGAAGGGAAGAGAAGAGTTTTCTCGGTGCTTTTCGTAGGAGATTTAGGAAAGTAATGAGGTACTTGACTTATTCTAGGCTTATGTATAGTCCTGAAGAAATTCACAGGTTTCTAAGCTCCTTAAACTTGGTAAAGTATACTATTTACTGCGATGATTCTTTGAGTAAATGGCTTAAAAGAAAGGGCTATAGAGTAATTCCAGAGTCAAGAACACCATCTAACCTAAGATCTCTTATGTTACTAGTAGATAATCTAGCTAATTATAGTAGAATTATGCATAAGAAGGGTAAATTAGAGAAAATAAGGGAGTTAGTGAAATAGTCGCCCGCTTCTCCGCCTCCAACTCATCGCAATTACTATGGCTCAGGGGACTTCATGCAGGCGGGCCCATTTGTCGAGGCACATGAGCCCCAAGTGCCGGGGGTTCGCCTCACATCCACAAATAATACACCATACACTTTAATAACCTTTTCTTCAAATAAACTCTATTAAATGACTAAGTGAGCTCTTCTAAGTTTAAAGTCTATTAGGCATATTAGTACTACTCGTCACATAATCTTAGTTGCTTTCATACTAAATATTTCCGCGTTTACTGAATACTGTGTACTAAGGGTTCTTTGTTTTTGAAAGTTTAATGACTATTTAAATAGTTTTATATGCGTATTGTTTTAGTGATACTGTGAGTGAAGTAGCTGTATTTATTGAGCGTATGATTAGATTTAAGCACGGCGTAGGCTACTTATATGCTTGGCTCGCTACAGTAGCACTTTACGGCGGCTGGTATGCACTATACTCTACTCTAACCTTTTTCGGCGGACCTCTAGCCCCATATGCGTGGCTATCATGGATTCCTGTAGTAGCTATAGTAGCTGTCTCAGTAACATATACTTATAGAAAACTAGAGTTAAGTACTGAAACAGACCCCGTTCTCTCAGAGACTACTAGGCTTCGAGGAAAGATATTTGGCTCATGTTTCGGTACAGCGTACCTGTTAGCAGGAGTAGTTGCTGCAGCAGGTCTTCCCCCTAAAACAGTACTATCTATAGCCTGGATACCTGCTCTCTCAGTCTCATGGATCCTCGTAGGACTTTTCGTTGAAAGCAAGGAAGTAGAGAAAGGCTACTTACCTCAAAGAATATCACTTCAAATAGGAGCACTCACAGCAGTCTCATTCACAGCATCACTCACAGCTGCAACACTCCTCCACCCCCTAAAATCAAGTGAATGGTACTGGACATTCCACGGCTTAATGTGCTTCACACTAATCTTCACAACAGTACTATCTTTCATCACCTACGCCTCTAAAGTAACAGAGGTAGATTGGCTTGTCAGAAATACTAAAAACAGCTAATAAAATAGACCCCCTACTATCAAACACAACAAGACTCCTCATACTCGCATCACTATACATAATAGGACCAATGTATGAAGCAGACCTAGTAAAATTCCTGAAAATAAGCTGGGGAAAACTAGCCTCACACCTCACTAAACTAGAGGAAGCAGGCTACATAAAGAAACAAATAGTAATAGGCGAAGACAGACCAAGAGTCCTAGTAAAACCAACAAAACTAGGAATAACAAAACTACACCAACACTTAGAAACACTAACCCAACTACACCAAACACTAAAGAAACATACCCGCTAACAAAGAACACCATATCCAGCTAGTAATCACAGCAAAAATATAGTAGCTAAAACTAATTAACATATGTGCCGCCTCCTCGGCTTATACGCAAACAAGCCCGTCGACATCTACTTCAGTTTCTACGAAACACCAGTAAAAAGCTTTGAAAAACAGTCACAAGACAATCCAGATGGCTGGGGAGTCGCCTGGCTAACAAGCCAAGGCTGGAACATATTCAAAGAACCTCTAGCCCTATACGAATCCCCTAGAGCCAGAAGAATAATAAAGAAAATAGTCCGTGGAAAAATCATAGTATCACACGTCAGACTACCTTCTTATGGTGGCCCTAAACTAGAAAACACTCATCCATGGCTCTACAAAGGCTGGGTTTTCGCACACAACGGCACTATAAATAAACACAGACTACTTAAACTCCTTGAAGAAGACTACAAAAAAGACCTAGAAGGAAACACAGATTCTGAAAGATTTTTCCACCTAATAGTACAGGAGGCAGACAAAACAGGAGACCCAGTAGAAGGTATTAAAAGCGCAGTCAATAAAATAATTGAAAACAACATATTCTTCACTTCACTAAACTTCATAGCCAGCGACGGCGAAAAACTATACGCCCTAAGATACGCTAGAATAAACCAAAACTACTACACACTATACTACCTCAAAAGACCACACAAAGAACTAGAACTAAGAAAACTATCCAATGAAACAAGACAGCTAATATCAATGAAACTCGCCTCAGGAGAAAAAGCAGTAATAATAGCATCAGAAACCATGAGCGACGAACCACACTGGAAACAAATACCGAACAAACACCTACTAACAATAAACAAAAACCTAACCACAAAACTAACCCCCTCTAACTAAACAAAACTACTCACTACAAATCAAAGAACATCTCCGCACAAACTCCCTATTCACTAAACAATAACTCAAAACAAACCTTTCTCTTTTCTCTATGAGATTTTAAATCTAAACTATTTCCGGAAGGGTAGATCTCGGTGAAGTAAAGCTACTTTCTCTCCTTCTATTCTCTTTACGAGATTTTTGAATTCTTGTGGGTCATGGATCAGAGTAGATTTTATTCTTTTCAAATATTTTAGGGGTCTTAGTATAATAAGTGTTTCTCTGGTCTACTATTTTATAGTCGTGTAATATTTATAAACCCCTTTATAAGGGAGTAAAAAACAAATATATAAGTTTAACTGTATTGTTTAAATAAAATTAAATAAATATTGTTTTGCGGATTTATGATATTTCTCTGTATTTAGGAGCTGGTTTATTGTAAAAGGTTGTTTATGTTTATGTTTGTTGATTTTGTTTTATGTTAATTTTTCTTAAGTTTTGGGTATTTTGATTATGATTCTCTGTGGTTAAGGTTTATTAGGCTGTAGTGTTTTAGGCTGATGTGGAGGTGTATTTTGTTACTGGGAATAGGTTTAAGTTTCTTGAGGTTGAGAAGCTTTTTAGAGAAATTAATGTTGTTTTAAGGCAGTTTAGTGTGAGGCTTGTTGAGCCTCAGGGAGACTTAGAGTTTATTGCTGAGTATAAGCTTAAGCAGGCATATAGTTTATTAAGAAAGCCTGTTGTCGTAGAGGATGCTGGATTGTTTATCGAGACTTTAAATGGTTTTCCTGGTCCTTACTCTAAGTTTGTGTTAGAGACTATTGGTAATGAGGGTGTGCTCAAGCTTATGGAGGGTGTTGTAGATAGGAGGGCTTTCTTTAAGGCTGTTGTAGGTTTCTATGACGGTGAGGTATTGAAGCTTTTTGAGGGTATTGTCTACGGTGAGATAGCTGAGGAGAAGAGGGGGAGCGGCGGCTTCGGCTTTGACCCTATTTTTATTCCAGA
>QMSB01000148.1 GCA_003650815.1 Thermoprotei archaeon
GCTGATACCTCTGGCAGTAATACCACCAATCTAGGAGGAATTACCTCCTCTGTAGAAACTAAAGCACTGGAACTGCTAGGCTCAGGAGTAAGAGCAGAGCAGGTAGCTTCTGCCTTAGGAGTCACCCCTTCTCGTATAGCTCAGTTACTTGCAGATGAGAGCTTTGCAGCTAAGGTTGCAGCTAAGCGATACACTGCATTACAGGCGCATAATACCAGAGATAACACTTATGATACGCTGGAAGATAGGTTACTAGAAAAGCTAGATAGGGCTATGCCTCTGTTAGTAAAGCCTGAATCTATCCTTAAAGCTATTACTATAGTCAATGGGGCTAAGCGAAGAGGGCAGTCTGCGCCTGAGCAAGTTACCAGTCAGCAGACTATAGTACAGCTAGTGTTACCTAAAGTAATTACTCAGAAGTTTACTACAGATAGTAACAACCAAGTAGTACGTGCAGGAGAGCAGAGCCTTATTACTATGCCTAGTGGAAACCTGCTTAAAAGAGTAGAAGAGGCAGCAGCGGCACAGCTAGCGCAGAAGGAAGCGGCTTCCCAGCAGGGCCTACTAGGAGAGCCATTATGAGCGAATACTTAATTCACAGTAATAGACTTACCTTAGCTGGAGTTTTAGCTAAAACAGAGCATAAGCATGCAAAGCTACCTGCAGATCTTCCTGCATACTCTAATCTAGGTACTAAAGTATACAGTAAGCAGGATATGAAGAAAGCAAGTACCGTACTTAGCAGACTTAAAGAAAGAGTAGCGGCTTATGGCAAGTAAGAGTAAAACTAGCTTAGAAGCCTTAGGCGGTGCTCCTAGTCTTTCCTCATCTCCTTACAGAGCAGAGGAAGATAAGAAGCTGGCTCAGCTAGCACAGCTAGAAACAGTCTCAGGCTCTGAGGATAGCTCAGCAGAAGAAGCTAAAAAAGTTAATAAGGCAGATACTATAGATCAGCTTGGAGCATCTAGTGAGGAGATACAGTCTCTAGCTAAGCAGGACTTAGATTTCTTAGCTGCGATAATCATGCCTTTAGTATTCACTTACTGTTTTCCTCCTGTATTTAAATCAGTATGGTCTTGGCTACTAGCGTACGTGCACCAAGAGAGAGCCTTCCCTCAGTTAGCTTTAGGGCTACCTCGTGGTTTCGGTAAGTCTACTCTCATGAAAATCTACCTTATATATGTAATACTATTCACAGACAGGAAGTTTATTCTGGTAGTAGCAGCTACAGCTAAGCTGGCAGAGAACATACTCTCTGATGTAATTGATATGTTAGAAGAGCCTAATATAAGAGCAGTCTTTGGAGATTGGAAGTTAGGCTGTGAGAAAGATACACAGGCTTTAAAGAAGTTCGGTTTCAGAGGCAGGAATATTACCTTAGCTGCAGCTGGTGCAGAGACCTCTGTACGCGGACTTAACATAAAGAACGAACGTCCTGATGTTATTCTTATGGATGATATACAGAGTAGGGAATGTGCAGATAGTGCAGTGCAGTCAGACAGCTTAGAGAGCTGGATGATAGGCACGCTTATGAAAGCTAAATCACCTACTGGCTGTATGTTTCTATTCGTAGCTAATATGTACCCTACTAAGCACTCCATTTTACGCAAGCTTAAAAGTAACCCTTCTTGGGTTAAGTTCATAGCAGGCGGTATACTAGCAGATGGTACTAGCTTATGGGAAGAGCTACAGCCTATTGCACAGCTTACAGCTGAGTTTGAAAATGATTTAGCTATGGGGCGACCTGAGATATTTTACTCAGAAGTACTTAACGATGAGAATGTACAAGCTAATAACCTTATAGATCTAAGTAAACTCCCTGCTGTACCTCACGAAGAAGGAGATATCCCTGCAGGTAACTTCATCATAATAGATCCAGCTACCGATAAGCTGGGGGCTGATGAAGTTTCTGTAGGTTACTTTGAAGTACATGATGCCTCTCCTATCCTTATGGAGATGGAAGAGGGTAGATTCTCTCCTGGAGATACTATAAGAAAAGCATTACATTATGCTCTATCTAAGAACTGCAGGCTTATAGTAGTGGAGTCTAACGCTTACCAGTACAGCTTACTCTATTGGTTTGATTTCATATGTCAGCAGATGGGAATACAAGGGATAGAGTGCGTACCTATATATAGTGGCTCTCGTGCTAAGAATGCTCGCATACTAGATATGTTTAAAGCCTATGCAGCAGGAGAGATCTATGTACATGAGCTAGCTCGCTTAGAGGTGCACTTACAGATTACTCAGTTTAACCCAATGAAAAGAGATAACACAGATGGATTGCTTGACTTACTTACCTATGCCCCTAGGGTTATCATGGAGTTTGGTGAGTATGTAATTACAGGTAATATAATAGAAGCACAGGAGTTTGATGCTCTAGAAGTCCCGCTATTTAATAGTGGTTTTTAAGCTGGCTTAAGCTGGCTTATTTTTTTACTTTACTTATATAAGAGAGAACATTATGAAAGCGTATCAACTAAGAGTAGTAGCAGAAAAGAAGATCCTTGACGAGAACGCACACGAGCTAAGTGACTTTATAGGGCTTAGTGCTGCTTTTCTTGAGCTTAGTACTACAGAGCAAAAGCTTCTTAAAGAACAGGGCGATATCATGTGGCAGTTATCGGAAGTCTTAGGTAAGCGCATCAGCGCTTTTAACTAACTTGCAGAGAGTATACCTCCTATGAAAACTAAAGACAGCTCAGTAGAAACTAAGTTCCACCCACTGCTTACCTCTTTACTCTTCTCCTTTGATGCAATGTACCGCAAATGGGGAGGAGAGATTACAATTACTTCAGGTTCGGAACATACTACTAGACACGGTAAGACTAGCTTACATTATGCTACTCCTGCCTGTGCTGTAGATACAAGAATCTGGGATGTGATAGTAAGCAAAGGTAGCCTAGCTGGCACTATCATACATGCACAGGAGCAGTACGAAGCACTGCTTGTTATGCGCGATCTTTTTTGTAAGAGAGAAGGCATACCTAGCTCTTGGATAGATGTTATCTTAGAGAAAGATCACATTCATACTGAGTACCAGCCTAAGAGAGAAGGCTCTTAAAGCTTCTACCTAAGCTAAAAAGCGCGCCTAGTAAGCCGACACCAACACAGCAAGGCGAGTATAGTTCTACCCGCGGGCGCAAAGGAGCTTCATAGGCTAGGCAAGGTTCCGTTGTCAAGTACGTTTCGATGAGACTAGTGGAGGGCTTGCCCCGTAACGGCTCATCTAAACTACTTGATAATGGAAAGCCAGTCTATAAGCTTCCCTGCGGCTCCGCGGGTTTAGACGAGCCAGTAGATTACCAGATTCACCTTACTTTACTTACCTTACTTATTCACCTTATTCACCCACCTTACAGGAAACATAACCTATGGCATCTTCCACCAGCATACCTTTAAGCAACAAGTCACAGAAAGCTTTTATTGCTTACTATCATAGCTTACAGTTACTACAGAATGTAACAAGAGATGAATCTCGTGCCCGCTTTGAAAAGGCAGATAGAGATTATCAAAGAGAAGTAGATCGTACAGAAGAGCACAATCGAGCTAAGCAGGCTAATGCTGTAGGAGATACTAACCGTTTTCAGAATATGGTAGTACCTGTAGTAATGCCTCAGGTAGAGGCAGCAGTAGTACATCAGACTTCTGTCTACTTAACAGGCTCTCCCTTATTTGGTGTAGTATCTTCAGCTACCTTTATGGATGAAGCTTTACAGCTAGAATCTGTTATAGAATCAGACTCTATAAGAGGAGGCTGGGCACGTCATCTTATGCTCTTCTTCCGTGACGGCTTTAAGTATAACTTTGCTCCTTTAGAGGTAAGCTGGGATAAGGAGGTTACTTCTTCTATCACTACTGACTTACAAAAGAACTTA
>QMSB01000149.1 GCA_003650815.1 Thermoprotei archaeon
GTGGATAGTGTTGTTAGAGTAGTGTTTTCTGTAGCTGTGCCTAGGAGTATTAGGAGTAGGCTTGTGGCTGCTGAGGCTGAGAGTATTTTGATTGCTTTTCTACCTCTTGTTTTCGTGATTTTTGTGGTGATGAGTGCTAGTGGTGAGAAGTATATGGCTCCTATTAGAGTAGATGCTATGAAGCCTGCAAAGACTGATGCTGCCTCAGGGCTTACTTCGAATAGTGGTAGGGCGAGTACTGCGGTTAGTTTGAGTATTCCTATGAGGGGGTATATTAAGGCTTTTATAATGGCTTTGGCTGGTTCTATGTTGCTTATTGTGGAGGCTACGTAGGGGCTCCAGGAGTAGTAGAAGTGGTCGAAGGCTATGTAGAATGATCTGCCGGTAAATGTGGCTAATATGAAGTTGTCTCTGAAGTGTCTTAGGAACTTTACTTCTGGTGCTAGTTCAGATCCGAAGGTCACTGTTGCTATGATGCATTTTTTCTCCTCTACTTCGACTGTGATTTCGTTTGAGAAAGATCTCCAAGTCTTGTCTGTTTCCTCTATTTCAGCGTATATAGTCCATGTGCCTTTAGTGTCTACTTTTAGGGTGTAGCTGAACTGTCCATTGGAGGCTGTGGCGGAATACTTTGTGGTTCCTTTGGGGCTTTGGACTGTGATTGTAATGGTGGCTTTCGGCAGCTGTGGGGATAGTGTGCCAGTTATTTTGATTTCGTCGCCGACGTAGGCTTTTGTTTTGCTAGCTGAGATGTTGATTTTTACTAGTAGCTTCTTTTTCACTCCCTTTACTTCTTTGATGTGAAATCTCCATACGGAGTGTCCTTCTGTTCCAGCGAATAGGTAGTTTCCTACGAGGAGCAGGCATCTGACTCTTCTTGTGAGGATTCCTTCAAGTGGTTTGAGTCCTTTTTCGAGGTGGTCTAGTTCGCCGTAGAGTACTCCTGGGTTTTCTGTATCGAATGTTGATAGGAATATTATTCTGTATTCCCAGTTGACTGCGAGGTCGGAGTAGACAGCCTTTGGTAGCTGGTACTCCCAGTCTTTGATGAAGTTTGTGAAGTGTATTATTTTTCCTTCTACTGTGAGTGCGACTAGTTCTCTGGTAGCTGTACTGTAGGCTATGTTTACTACTCTTTTGCCTCGGTAGATTACGTTGCAGGTGCCGTCTTTGTAGACGTAGATTGCTCCAGTAGTTCTCGGATCTTCGAAGAAGTAGCGGTCTGAGTTTTTGCTTCCGCCTTTGACTGTGAAGACTATTAGTGTGCCGTCATAGTATCTAACGTTGATGCCTGCTTCGTCGTCTGGTATTCCTTTGAGCTTAGTAACGCTGTAGGTTTTTAAGTCTACAACGTCTACGCCCTGATCCATTTTGCCTACGTAGAGAGTATTGCCTACAACTACTAGCTCGAAGGAGGGGCCTTCTACTATTCTCTTGAATGCTTTTCCTCCTTTCTTGGTGCGCGACTTGAGGGCTTCTGTGTCTACGGCGTAGACGCCGTTGCCTGTAAAGTCTGCGGGAGGATATCCTGTCGCGACTAGTAGGTCGTATTTGTCTTCGAGTTTCTTTTCGGGAGAAGCAGCCCCCCAAGCGTAGCCGGGTAGACCGTATCCTATGTCTCCTATGGTGAAGTCTATGCCTTCTTCCCATGTTTCACCGAAGTCACTGGTTATTTGTGTGCCGGAGACGCATGTGACGACTATATCTCCCTTACGTAGCCCTGTCTCAATGTAGGTTATCTTATTGATAGTGACTGCGTAGATACCGTTGTATGATCTCTCCCAAGTTTTTCCGCCGTCCATGGTTCTCTGAATATTTATTCCTCCCGGCATAGAGATAAATGCTATTCTAGCACCAATACCGTACTCTGTTTTAATGATGTATTTATCTATGCTTTCACCCTTTCTGTGCTTGACGATAGCGATGCTTGGGGCCCAGCCGCTCTTAATATGCAGGTCGTACCACTGACCGTTTATCCAGAACCCTACTCCTACGAAAGACCTCACCCATCTTTCTTTAGATCCAGTTTTGTAGAGTGTTCCTCTGACTCCTGTCTCGGTCCCGAACCATAGTCTTTGGGGATTATAGGGGTCTGGTATTATTACTCCAGCTACATAGCATTTTTCGCCCGGTACTGTTATGTGCTCCCATTTCCACTTCCCGTTCTCGTAGAATATGCGGTAGTACCAGTCGCCTATGGTACCTACATACACATAGTTGTTCACATAGTCTATCGACACACGTGTAGTATTCTTAGCCAGTATTTTCTCCCAAGATTTTTTCGCGAAATCATATGCGTAGAGTCCACACCAGCTACTCGATACGAAGAGTAGCTCTCTACCATGGAAGTTTTGAGCATAAGCCAGCATTACAACTACGTTACCAGACGCCTTTTCGGGAAGCTCGTAAAACCTCAACACGCCACTATCATATTCGTAAAACCCGTGTCTTAGAGCCTTAAACCCCTTGTTATAGGCTCCAGGATTAACTCTGACAGCAAAGAAGAAGTGTGTCCTAGAGAGAGCCACTATTGAAACAACCTCATATTTAGGCTGCTCAGAGTCAAGGTCACTATCACCTAGAACTACTCGAGTCCAGTTAACCCCATCATCTTCACTCACCCATATACCACGATTACCACCACCAAATATGACGCCGTCAGCTTCAGCCATAGCCATAAAATTAAGGTCTATCCACTCCGGGTGATATATCAGCTTCCAGCTTTCACCCAAGTTAGTGCTCCTCCATACTCCTCCAAAGCCGTGGGAAGCAAATAGTATTTGCTTACTTGTTACATAGACAAAATGCATGTCTCCGCCATCAGGTCCAATAGACTTCCAGTCGCCTCTAATAGTTACTTGAGGCTCCTCTAGACTTAGGCTTGGAAACAGCGATACTATAATCAGAAGCGCTATAAAGTATACTATTTTCCTAGACATATAGAGGGGAATGACTAATTCTAAATATAAAACTTTTCTTTAGTGGCTAAACTGCTTATTACTGTATAGTATAGTGATTTTGTCTTTAGATAATTGAGATAAGATACTCTTTAAGTAGACTAGTATTTTATCGGCTACTTAACACTTGCATAATTCTTCTGAACTTACTAGCATTATACCCTAGACGTTTGGTAAAGCCTTATAGAAGATTCACGAGAGAAATATTCTAAGAGAACTATTAGTAATGTGTGATAGAATTAACTCGAGTTTCTACTAATTTATTAAAGCCGGCTATCTCTTCATTAGTCCATAAGTAATCTCCGAGTACTCTACTCTAGTTTTACAAATACTTCTTCCTATAAGGTTCTAGGGCTGTAGGACTATTTACAACTAATATAGTTTAAGGCTTTCAGCACCTCTATTAACTAATATGATAACTCACTATTCTATTTACTCTTTAATCTAACTCTTAGTTTTACTCTTAAGCATTATTAAGAAAACTACTTTAATTAGTCTTTAAGTAGCTAACAGAAAATCTGTCCAAGATAGTCTGATTTAAGTTACCTTAATATACTTACTGGAACAATTTTATGTGAGAATGAGTAGTGCTGCTGAGATTGTTGAAATGTTTGAAGAAGATAGAAGTGCTTTAAAACGTTTAGTCAAACTAATAGTAACCGAACCAGAACTAAGACTAATAATAGTAGAAGCAACACTACGCGAAATAACAACAAAACAAGACCTAGAAAAACACCACACAATGACCAAAAAAGAAATAGAAAAATACTACCAAGCATACAAGCAAGATCTAAAAGAACTAGAGGAAAGATTAAGAAACGAATTTGATTACAAACTTGAGATGAAAATAGATGCACTTAGAAAAGAACTCAAAGCAGAGATTCAAGGCGTTAAAAATGAACTTAAA
>QMSB01000150.1 GCA_003650815.1 Thermoprotei archaeon
AAAGATAAGTTTACTGAGCTTATGTAGATTAATCTCTGAGATCCTTTAATATACTCTCAACTTGTTGTTTAAGTACTGGTAGGTCATTTTTAATAGTTTCCCATACAATAGATAGGCTGACACCAAAGTACGCGTGAATGAGTTTATCTCGCATTCCACTTAATGCTCTCCAGGGAATTTTAGGATATCTTTCCTTAATATTACTAGGCAAATTTTTAGCAGCTTCACCTATTATTTCTAAGTTTCGAATAACTGCATCTTGAGTTTTTCTATCGCGAAGAAAGTCTTCGTAACTCATATTCTTTGTGTAATTCTCGATTCTTTCAATAGCTTCTAAAATATCATATAAGAATAGTTTAAAATCTCTTTTAGATATAAATAACTTCCTTTAGAATTTTTGCTTTTATTAGCGGTTTCAAAGCATCTGGAGTAACTAGATCCACTTTTATTCTAAGTCTTTTACTAAGATACTCTTCAAGTTCAATAAATTTGAAAAATCCTATAGGTCTATTAAACTCTACTAAAATATCAATATCACTTTGCTTCTTTTGCTCATTTCTCGCATAGGACCCAAAAACGCCAATAGCCTTCACACCATACTTTCTCCTTAAATATGGAAGCTCTTTTCTAAGAATCTCTAGTATTTCCTCTCTGCTTCTCATTCTCGTAGATAATATACTTACACAAATGTATAAATCTATCCTTTTAATAACATTATAAAAATTATCAGCGGAAGTTAATGACTATTGCCCTAATAGTCTTTGTGGGGGTAGTGGTTAAAGTAAATCTACTCCACATCTTAGTTGTTTTAGCCACTGAAGAAACTTTTCTACGTTCTGTTTTCCTCTTATTATTGCTCCGTGCTGAGGTGCTATATACTCTATTTCAAGGTTCTCTACTAATGATACCCATTTCTGGCAGGCTTTGTTTGAAACCATGTATGTTTGGTGGAAATATTTCATGTAGTCTAGGTAGTCTTCTATATTGTCTATGAAGTCTGCGTCTTTTTCGGGGGGCAGCAGTGCCGAGCCTATGTCTCCACTAAATAGTATCTTAGATGCCGGGTCGTAGAGAGTGAAGTTTCTTGCTGAATGCAGATAGTGTGCTGGAATTACTTTAAGTACTGTGCGCCCAAGCCTTATTTCCGTTCCCTCGTCAGGTACCTCGACTATAAAGTCCCAGCTTCTTTCCTTAGAGAAGATGTGTGGGAGGAATCTTGACCATAGTTTAGGTAAGTAGACTTTAGCTTTTGGGCAGACTACTGTCCATGAAGTCAGCGCTGAAACTATGTCTGGATCATGGTGTGTAGCAAAATGACTTTAATACTGTTAATCGGCACGACTCTACCTACTTCACTCAATAAGTTATTGAATACTATTTTTCCGCCCAGGTCAAGTAGTAGAGCTTCACTTGAATCTACTATAAGGTATTGGTTAGCTTGAACAGCTCCCTTGGGAGAAAGGTCTCGAAAATAGTATACTGCGTGAGAATCGGACTTAAGTAGTAGAGGCATAGGCTAGCGAGCACTCAGAATTATTTAAGATTAAGGTTATTTTCGGAACGAGTGTCAGCATAGTATTTTATCCTTGGCTAGAGAGACTAGTTTGTGAGAAAGCCTCTTGTGATAGGGCATAGAGGTTCTCCTCTGCGGGCACCAGAGAACACTGTTCCATCCTACTTAAAGGCTATTGAGGAAGGTGCTGACTTTATTGAAGTAGATGTGAGGACTACGCGTGATGGAGAACTAGTAATAATGCATGATTCTACTGTAGATAGGACAACCAATGGCAGAGGTAGAGTAGCTGACATGTCTTTAAGTGAAGTTAAAAGCCTAGACGCGGGGTCATGGTTTTCAGAAGAATACTCTGGTACTAGAGTACCTACTTTAAGTGAGGTACTAGAGCTAGCTAGAGGTAAAGTAGGAGTAGTAATTGAGCTAAAAGTGCCTGGAATAGAGACTAAAGTACTAGAGGCGGTGAAAAGAGCAGGGATGATAGACGACGTTATAGTGCTTTCCTCACACTGGTACAGTATAAAGCTCTTCAGACAGCTAGAGCCGAGAATACCTGGACTAGCAGACATGCCCCAGCCTACTATCGATAAAATAAGAGAAGTCTTAAATTACTCAGCAAACATAATCTCATTCCATAAAAAAGACCTCTCAAGCGAACTAGTAAAATATGCTCATAGGAAAGGACTCCTAGTAAACTCCTGGCCAATAAACACTAGAGAAGAGCTAGAGAAGTGTCTCAAAACAGACATAGACTTCATAACAACAGACAACCCCCTCTTAATCAGAAAGATCCTTAAAGAACTCTAAGAACCTTAAATACACATCTCTCTAAACCTCAGGCCGAATTCCATATAAGGTCTGTTTTCTTAATTTCCATTCAGTTTAATAAAGCCCTAAACACAATAACTTCATCTACAAAAGACATTCTCGATACAAATTACATGTTATAGTACTGAAAACCGGTCAGCAGATTCTCTTCTTTAATAAACATTATTATACTGGAACAAATATAGTGAAGTGAGTTCCATAACACTGAGGTGGAGGTAATTGACTAAGAAAATTGAATCAATTACTATTGAAGGATTTAGAGGTATTTGTAGGGCATGTATAGAAGATTTGACTTACTTAAATATTTTTGTAGGAAAAAACAATACTGGAAAATCTTCACTACTCGAAGCCATCTATTTAATTTCATGTAGAGATAAACACTATGTTCTTGGAAGAATACCTTTAGAGTACGTAGTTAAAAGACGAGAATAGTATAGAGTAGACTCACTGCGAGGACTTGTATACAGGGAAGCTAGTGAAGCAGTAATTAAGTCAATTAACGCGAACAGAGAAAAATCATTAATTAAAATTTCTCTCTATTCTCGAGATACATTGTTATCTGAAGTAGTGTATGGTGCTTTAAGCAAACAAGTATACTTGGGAATTAATAATGAAGGTGCACTTAAACGTATATCTGGAGTTGAAGGAACTAGAGTTAATGTAGTATTAATTGACTGGAACCTTGTAGATACCTATAGCAGACCTGAAGACGCTTATTCTTATTCACTCGAAGCTGGAGGTTATAGTTCAGAGAAATTTACAGTAGAGTCTTTAAAAACAGTTTACAGTGGTTTAGAAGGATTTAAGATACTGAAGCGCGATAATAGATGGGTTCTCTACGCTGTTTTCTCTGATTACTCTATACCATTTTATTTACTTGGTGATGGCTTTAAATCAGCTTTCATCTACGTATCATTGCTAAGTAGCATTAAAGATGGAATAGTTTTAGCAGAGGAGCCTGAAATTCGTCAACATCCTTCAAGTCTCGAAGCAGTAGCTGAAGCTATTGTAATGAGTTGCCAAAAACATGAAAACCAAGTATTTGTCACAACTCATAGTCTAGAGTTCATAGATATAGTTTTCAGTAAAGCTCAAAAATATAGTATGAACAATAGGTTAGCAGTCTACAGGCTTTACTTCGAAGAAAATGAACTAAAATATCGGAGATACTCTCTAGAAGATTCCTTAAGGCTTAGAGAAGACCTAGAATATGATCTAGGGGGATAGCCTTGAAAGCAGCGATAATACTCACTGAAGGCGAGGCTGATGCAACACTATACATAGAATTATGTAAAAAGATATCTAATGCTAAAGTCATAGATAGACTCGAATATTTCCTCGAGCAATTAAAAACATAATAAGACCTATTAGTAGAAAAAATATTAAAATATTGCAATTACCGAGAGAACTATATTTCATAATAATTAACTGTAGAGGATATGAGAACTTAAAGAG
>QMSB01000151.1 GCA_003650815.1 Thermoprotei archaeon
CGTCATTCCACATATCGTTCCTATACTAACCTTATTCTCAGATTCTCTTTTTGAATGAATATCCAGTACGACTCTAACTTCACCGCTGTTAACAAGCTCTTCTAGCTTTCTCCTAAATAAAGTATCTCTAGCAGCTCTCCTATTCATATCTATAATCGTTCTAGAACAATGAGATATCAACCCATGACTCCCCGTAATTCTACACACTCTCCTAACTATCACTCCCGTCTTTCTATCTGCTAAAGGAGGCGCTGCGTGAGGAGCTACCAACAGAACACTATTTACTCCCCTTATATACTCAAAATCATCGTTTAAATAAACTTCTAAAGGAGAAAGAATAAGCTCTTCAAGGTCTCCTGTACACCCTATCTTTCTAGATATTACTCTATACTTTACCTGAATTAGCGTTCTCTCCACTGCTCTCTTTAGGCTAGATACTACTTCTAAAGCATTAAAGTTTGGGTCGCAAATCTCGTTAAAATCAATGTTTGAAAGCAGTATCTTAAGAACTCTAGGTGCACTCTCCTCTACTTCAGATATTATACTCTTTACTCTTTCATGCTCTCTCTTTATAGCTTCAGCGTATCTTCTCTTAAGGCTTATCTTCTTCTCTTTACTGACAGCTTTTAACAATCTCTCCTCTATAACTAAGCTGCTGTACAATCTTGCTAACAGAATAATTCCTAAAGATCTGGTTTTTACTCCCAAAGCTCCCACATATATTCGTCTTTAAGCTTGGTAAGCAGTAGATAAATCCCTTGGGATGGAAACACTCCATACTCTGTTATTATCAAGTCTATATAATTAGCTGGGGTGACATCAAATAGGGGGTTTCTAACTCTTACTCTATCGCTTAATCCCTCTTTCTCAAGATCTTTAAGGTATTTAAAACCTACAACGCTCTCAATCGGCCCCTCCTCTATCTCTATTAAAGTTCCAATTACTGTTTCAGGGCTCATTTTATAGCTTCCCGCTGCAACCATAACTCTAACTCTAGCTTCATAGGCAACAGTAGCAATAGTTGAAGTTCCAACTTTATTTACTATAGCTCCATTAGCAGCTATTGCTTCAGCGCCCACCAGTACTTTATCTATTTTACCCATAAACACTCTAGCTGCAGAATCAATTATTAATGTAGTTTTGAACCCTAGCTTCCCTATTTCATAAGCCATTTTCCTTCCTTCAAGTTCAGGTCTTGCTTCTGTTACAAATATCTTTAATTCTTTCCCTTCCTCTCTAGCTTTCCTTAGTACCGATAGTACTGTAGTACTATAACCATGAGTTAACAATACATCGCCATTCTCAAGCCTCTTAGATCCTATCTCACCTATTTTTTCTTTTGCCTCCTCCATTCTCCTTAGAAATCTATCTGCAGCCTTAACTATCTCCTCCCTTAAGAAATCTAGACTTTTCTCTTCAGAATAAGCTATTTGAGCGTATTTAAGGATATAATTTATACAATTCCTAAGAGAGGCTGTAGTAGGTCTTAGAGAGATAATAGTCGAGCAAAGATCTTGAAGCTTGCTAATTAATTCATCGGGACGCCCATAAAACTCTTTAACATACATCTTTACTGCTTCTGAAGCTGCTAATGCTGTAGCATCAGCGCTTGCAATTCTCTTAATTCTAATATCCTCTAAAATTCTCTTTATTTCTCCTCCGACTTCTAACAAGATTTAACACCTCTTCTTCAATTCTCACGCTAGAGTTTAAATATTTCCTCAAAATCATACATTATCTAGGGATGCCCTTGAGCAGCAGCGAGGAGACTCTTCCAACAATAGTTCTTGAAGGAGTTAGTGAGAGCAAAATTCCAACGATAAAGCGTTTCCTCCAAGATCAAGGCTTTAAACAAGTGGGTGAAAATACTTACACAATTGGAGAGGGTGAAAACCTTGTTAAAGTAAAAATTGAAGATGGAACAATCTCTCTATCCTCTCTATATATGGAGAAACTAGCATCAATGGTTGAGAGAATATGGGAGAAAACGGGAGGCGAGGAGGACTTTCTCCCATTTGCAATCTTCATTGAAATAGGGGAGCAAGACAGTTTAGATGTAGTATACTTAGAAGGTGCGTTTATTAAAACATTTGAGAGAAGGTCTTTTTCTGCTGCAGATCCAAACCTTAAAATGCTTGAATTTATGGAAGAAGTAAAATCTAAGTTCAAGAAAAAAGTCGAGATATTATACACGTACCCAATAGTTTTTGAAGTGCACAGAAGAAGAGAGGGAATATCCGAAGTAGAATACTCTGTAGTATCAGTTAGAGTAAGAATTATTGGAACAATAAAGTCTGTTTTCGAAGTCAAAAAATATCTTCAAAGCGAGGGCAGCATGATTAATGTGAGCATTTACGACTCTAGAAAAAGAGTGATTAGAGGCTTAACTAGAAGTGTGCCTCCGGAGCCTTTTAAGATACCTAAGAGAACAGACTACTTACTCTAATCGCTAACTACCACGTAAATCTTTTTACTAACTAATATATTGTGTAGAGCGTCTCTAACCTCTATTAAAACACCGTACTTCCCAGGGTATATGTCCTTTGCAACAGTGATTTCAAAGCTAACAACTCTTTCTCCTCCAACCTCTAAATACCCAATGTAATGCGTATTGTTTACTGATCTCCCACCTACAGCTCTTATAAACACGTTTTCATTCAACGATTTTGCTACTACACTAACGTTTTTAATATCTTCAGACCCCGAGTTTCTAACGCTAAACTCTATTGTAACATTTGTATCTGGGTGAATTCTATACTCATTCATTAAACCTATAATCTCTACTTTTCTCTCCTCCTCCTTAGCTGGTCTACTAGCTAAGAAGAGAGATATTGCAAGCAAAACTATAGCTAAAACAATGATCGCTATAACTACCGTTTTAACATTATCCTCTCCTAATCTATTACCTCTCAACAGATCACCTCCCCTCTCCTCTTCATGAGAACTTATTAACTTTCACTGAGCAACTTATTATCCCTAACTTTTTATACCCTCCCTAAATCTTTTCTACTGGGGATTAACGTTGAAATACAGGAAACCCCTAATTTTCACCGTTATCTTAATAGTTACAGCTGCTGCAGCATATTTTGCAGTTCACAAAGAGTATCTCATAGTTGAAAACGAGTTTTCAGGCGAAAAAGCCTACGACCACGTCTTAGCTCAGTGTAATCTAGGTCCTAGACCTCCAGGATCTCAAGCTCATGAGAAATGCGTTAGCTACATAGTATCCTGCCTAAAAAGCTATGGAGTAAAAGTTGTTCTACAAAACTTCACTTATATCGATAGAGAAAAAGGCCCTATCCCTATGGTTAACATCATTGGAGTCCTAGGCAAGGAAGGTGGTAAAATACTAATTATAGGAGCCCACTACGATACTAGACCTAGAGCTGACAACGAAAAAACGCCTGAAAACAGAAATAAACCAATTTTAGGGGCTAACGATGGTGCTAGCGGCGTCGCTGTTCTACTTGAACTAGCCAGAATATTTTCGGGGAAAGAGTTGAATATAGAGCTTCGACTCATCTTTTTCGACGGTGAAGACTGGGGGATAAGACTAGATGAATACTTTATTGGATCTACATACTACGTTAAGCACCTCCCACCAGAAGAGAAAGATAAAATCATTTGCATGATTCTCTTGGATATGATTGGAGATTCAGACTTACAGATTTACATGGAGGGATTATCAACGGATTACGCTAGAGAATACGTTGATTTAGTATGGAATATAGCTGAACAGTTAGGGTATAGCAAGTACTTCATTAAAAG
>QMSB01000152.1 GCA_003650815.1 Thermoprotei archaeon
GACGATTTACTGGATGGAGGCGTAGAAACCCAGGCAATAACAGAGTTTATAGGAGAGTTTGGAGCAGGCAAAACACAGCTCTGCCATCAGCTCGCCGTAATGGTTCAACTACCTCCATCCCGCGGAGGACTTAACGCCTCTGCTCTCTACGTAGACACAGAAGGGACATTTAGGCCTGAGCGAATAGTTGCCATAGCTGAGTACCGAGGAATAGATCCAAACGAGGCGCTAGAACGTATAGTATATGCGAGGGCCTATAACAGTGACCATCAGATGTTAATAGTTGATGAGGCTAAGAAAATAATTGAGGAACATGGCATAAAACTCCTAATAATAGACAGTTTAGTGGGCCACTTTAGAGCCGAGTACCCCGGTAGAGAAAACCTAGCCCCCAGACAGCAAAAGCTAAATCGACATATAAGTCAGTTAATGCGCATAGCCAGTGTGTATGACGTAGCCGTAGTAGTGACTAACCAAGTAGTCGCAGCACCTGATGTGTTCTTCGGCAATCCTCTAAGACCTGCAGGAGGAAATATTGTCGCACACGGTTGCACGTATAGGATATGGATAAGGAAAGGTAAGGAGGGCAAGAGAATAGCGAGAATAATAGACAGCCCTAAGCACGCCGAGAAAGAAGTCGTATTCCTAATATCTGAGGAAGGAGTAGTCGATATATAACCGGTTTACATCCCTTCTTTAATACATACGGAGAGCAAGTCCCTCTCGGTAACTATGCCCCTAAGCTTATCGGTTACCATCACAATTAAGAAATCTACTCCTTCATTAGTCATTATCCTATAAGCTTCTCTAATGCTTGAAGATGGATCTACTGAGACTACGCCAGGTTGAACTATGCTAATTACCCTTACGTTCATGACTTCCTCCACCAAACCTATAATCATGTGGCGGAAAGGCTCGGAGCTGGCAAGATACCTAACAACATCCATTGTTGAGGCTATACCCCAAATCTCCCCCTCATAAATTACCGGGAGTCTCCGCACCCCGCAGTCTATTATCTTTCTTGCTAAATTCTTTAAAGGCTCCGTGCCCTCTATTGTAACTATGTCTCTAACCATAACGTCTTTAACTTTTAAGTCGCTGCTTACTTTGTCAATGAGCAATGAGAGTACGTCCATTTCGGTTATTATGCCAAGAACTTTACCATCGCTAGAGACTACAGGTAGTCCTCCGACTTTGAACTTACCCATTTTCTTCAAAACCTCACTCAAATCTTCTTCCAAACCTACCTTAATGACCCCTCTAGTCATAATAGAGGATACTGGCTCTTCTAAAGCTGATTCGAAATCCCCTTTATACTTGACCTCGATGATACTATAGTAGCCTCCTCCTCCAAAATAGTTGACAATATCAGTCGCGGTAACTATGCCTAGTAATTTCTTATCCCTGCCTACCACAGGGAGACGCCTAAACCCCTCAGCAGCCATAACCTTGATGCATTCACCTATAGAGATCTCCTCTCTAACAGTACATACATGCTTTTTCATAGCCTCCGTTACTCTAATCCTATACATGCTATCAGCCCCTTATCTTCGAGAGTACACACATTAGGTAACTTAGCTTTTTATAAGTTAGCCTTAGAAAAACTAGAGGGTTTTTTATGAGAACTCTGGGTAGCCTGCCTCCAACAATAGAACGTAAGATACTTCATTTCGCCTTATGCTTAGCCTTACTTTTACCATATATCTACAGAGAATTACCGAGGGTGGAGTTCTTCGCAATCTTAGCTCTTTCTGCAGCTACTATAAACGCAGCACTTCTTAGAAAGCCCTTAATAACTTCAGAGATCAAAGAATCCCTAAGGGAAAAGAGAAGGCGGCTTATCAGCAAATTTGCTAAGAAAGCCCCGAATAGTTTAGCTAAGAACATACAGGCTCTAGAGGAGCTGTTAACCAAGATAGAAGAAGGTTTTGAAGAACAGATAAAAAGAATGGAGAGAAACTATGAGCAGAGAGGAGGATACATAGGAATAACGCATGGAGTCACAGGAGTCTTAGTCTCTGAAGTTCTTTTCGGCGATAAAACGCTATACGGCATCCTTGCACTATTAGTAATAGACACTACAACCGCTTTCATAGCTGAACTCAAACGCCCTCACCACAATCTTCCCTACAGCTGGAGCACAGCGGAGGGCTCGGCTACGGCTTTCATAATATATCTCCTCACCCTTATGTTACTTGGAGTAGACTTATACAGGGCTTCTTTAATGTCTCTCGCCTTAGTACTCGTAGAGGCATATGCACCTGAAGACAACCTACTATTACCTCCTTCAGGAGGCCTGCTAGCCACGATTTTAAGCGTGTAGTTTTTATAGAAGCCCCTCTACCTCCTCCTTTTTACAGGACACACTCAAATACTCATGCCGACCTAGTTACACAAGGTGTAAGTAATGTCTCAAGACGTAGAGATAGTCGAGTACGGAGAAGATAGAGTTAGCATGTTAATGCTAGCTGTCAAGAGGCTATACGAAGGTTTATCTGCACTAAAAGTATCTGTAGATACGCTAAATGAAAATATCTATGTACTTAGGGAGACTATCAGCGACCTTAAACAGACTATTTCAAAGTCCATAGTGAATATGGAAGAAGAACGCGAAAAATTAAGACAAGAAATAGAAAAGATGAGAGGTTTAACGGAGGGGTTAGAGCGAGAAATAAAGCTATCTGTCGATGCTTTTATTGAAAAATTTAAAGAAGAAATAGAAAGAACGGTCGAGGTACAACGCCAACTACCTACGGAAATCTCAACTCTAAGATCATCAATAAATGAGCTCTCATCACTTAATGTAGACTCACTCAATGAGTTAAAAGCGGAGATTCTTTTACTCAAAACTACGTTAGAAGAAACAAAGCTCTTCTTAAGAGACTTATCAACCAGTATAAGCGAGTTTAGCGAGAATATGAGCGCTAGAGTGAGGGAATTAGAACTCATGATGGCAGATCTCTCTTCTAGGATCACGTACTTAGAAAATGTTTTATCAAGCGGAAAGAGACAAGAGAAATAAACGACCACTACCCCCCATTCTTACGGGTTATACTATTATACCGACTAACATAGGTTTAAATGGGGTGCTAATAGGTAATGTCTATCTGGCGCAGGAGACGTGGAGAAGTAACGCTTGAAGATGTATTACTTAAAATAGATGCTGCAATGTCCGAAATCAAAGCAAATATGAATAGTACAATGGAAAAAGTAGAGAATATTGTGAGTGAAAACATAGCTTCTCTCCAGACACAATTGATCACATCAATGGAAGAGCAGAGGAGCATTCTCTCCGACCTAGTATCCATTCTACATAAACACGCGGAAAACGTGGGAGAAATAGTGAAGAAGTCTGACGCTCTTATAAACCAAACAGCGAGCTTGGTGAAAAGTATAGAAAGTAGTATTTCTAAGCTAGAGAGGTTACCTGAGGATGCAGCTACCCTTACCTCTATGCTCAATAATCTTAAACAATTACTAGACAAACATGGAGAATTAGTAACAACCTTAAGCGAGTTAAGAGAGGCCCTCATTCAAGATATAGATCAGAGAATAAATAACTTAGCTAACATTGTAAAAGAGGCTGAAGCGGGTTATGAGAGAAGATTCGAGAGAATACAGAGCGTTATCGAAGAGCTAGAAAAGAGGACGCTGGAGGAAATAGAGTACATTGAACGCCTAAGGAAGGAGGCCGAGAAAATAGAGGTTGAAAAGGCTCGCCTAATGGCTGAGGCCGAAAGATTGCACAGCCTAAGAGTAGAAC
>QMSB01000153.1 GCA_003650815.1 Thermoprotei archaeon
GATTAGAATAGAGAATTATTTGCGGGGATATCTAGGGTCTCTCGAACTACTTCATGGAGGTAGCTTCTTAAGATGAATCTTATAGCTTCTGAGAGTGTAGGAAATTTATGTTCTTCTACGAGTCTTTTGAGCTCTCTGTATAGTGGATCTTCTATTCGAATAGTTATTTGATGCATTCTACTCCTAGAAGCTCTTCTCCTCCTCCTAAGAGAATCACTTACGTATGTTTCTCTCAAATAGAGTCTGCTCTCTACCATATCCCTCAGCCCCCCTCTTCTCTATAATTTATCCTGCGAGATTTAAATTGTTTTCCAGTCTAATGTGCACCTAAAGAACCGTATATTACGACCAGCTACTACAGTTTCTCGAGGATAGCTTCAGCTAAATCTTTCACCTCTATATCAATATCATGTAATATTGCCGAGTATTTGAAATTGAGTAAACACGTAGGACACGCTGTTATGACCTTATGTAACCCTAGTGGGAGGATTTCATTTCTAAGCTTAATTAAAGCTGCTTTGAGAGCATACTCTGTGTAGAGCCCCCATAAGAGGCCTCCTCCTCCACAGCATGTAGCCTCAAGACCTCTTTTCTTAAGCTCTATCACCTTATAGCCGACTTTCCTCAAAACCTCTCTAGGCTCATTGATTATACCGCAGTGTCTAGCTAGTTCACATGGGTCATGGTATACTATTTCCTCTACAGGCTCTGGGTTGTTGCGGAAGGATAAGAGTTCGTTGAGTAGTTGGGAGATGTGTTTTATTTCAAATGGAAGTTCTATGCCCAGTACTTCGGGGTAGAGTTTAGTAAAGCAGTGGAGGCAGCTGGGGCATCCAGTTACAATAAATTGAGGATTAGCAGACTCCAGTATATTTGCCACTAATTCGGCTATTTTCTTGGCTTCATCAATGAATCCGGCTAAGATAAGAGGACTGCCGCAGCATACTTCACTTACAGTATAGACGTTTACTCCGAGTTTCTTTAAGAGAGTATATTGTGCTTTACTGAGCTCTGGTACTCTGAAAATATTCATGCAGCCTCGCCAGTATAGTATAGTTCCTTTTCTCGGAGTCTCTTTGACGGGAGTTTTCCCGAAAATGTTTCCTTTATCTAAGACATTAGCTATGAGCTTTCTTAAACTACGTGGAACTAGGCTCTTTTGAGCAAGGTTTTTTCTGAGAGTAAGAACTATGCTCATTGTATCAAGTCCGGCGGGACATTTGACGTAGCATCCACCGCAGAGAGCACATGAGTAGAATTCTTCTACAACACTGTTTATATCAAACAGGTTTTCCGCCACACCTCTAGCTAAGAGTATTCTTCCCCTAGGTCCTTTAGTCTCAAGCCTACTGAAGACCTCGTAAATAGGGCATGCGGTGTTACAGAAGCCACAGCGAGTACAGTAGTTAAAAACCAAGTACTCTAATTCGCTTTCACTTAGTATTTTCATAGAAACACCTTACCTGGATTCATTATACCCTTAGAATCGAAAACGTACTTGATCTTCTTCATGAGCTCTAAGGCTTTAAGAGACTTTCTTTCCTCAAGCTCTTTAACTAGAACTTTTCTCTTAACAAGTCCTATCCCATGTTCACCTGCAATAGTCCCACCTAGTCTCACCGCGGCTAAACAGATTTCCTCAAAACACTTTTCTGCTCTGCTCCATAAGTCAGGTTTCCTTGGATCAGTGTATATGACTGGGTGTAAGTTGCCGTCGCCTATATGCCCGAAAACAACTACAGGGACAGAGTATTTCTCAGCTATAATATATATTGATTTAAGCATCTCCGGGATCTTTGAAGGAGGTACTGTTATATCCTCGATCAGAACTGCAGGCATAGGTCTCAGCTTAAGGCATGCAGGATAAGCAGCTCTCCGAGCTGTATACAGTTTCTCCATTTCAGAGGGATCGTCTGAAGCCTTAACATAAAAAGCTCCACATCTCTCCATTATCTTCTTCAGTTTCTCGGCATACCTCCACACAGCCTCCGAAGGCCCATCTACATCTGCTATGATAGCTGCCTCGGCCTCGGGTAGATTCAGCCCAGTCGCCTCTCTGACAAACTTCAGCACATTTCTGTCCAAAAACTCCATAATAAGCGGAATAATCCCGTTTCTTCTAGTTTCAGCAACAACTCTACCCGCGTCTTCAACTCTATTGAAGAGAGCCAACAGCCTAACAATTTTCTCGGGAAGAGGCCATATCTTCAAGTATATTTTCGTAATGACTCCCAAGAGGCCCTCAGAGCCTATCATTAAGTGCAGTAAACTTAAGCCCTGCCTACACTTCATAACAGGTTCTCCTAAGAATACTGTTTCACCGTCAGGAAGTACTACCTCTAGCGCTAAAACCCAGTTTCTGAAAGTGCCGTATTTTGCCCCCCTCATTCCTCCTGCGTCTTCGGCAACACATCCTCCGACACTACATGTACTTGAGCTAGCGGGATCAGGTGGCACAAAATATCCGTACTTAGCTAGCTCGCTATTGAGGTCGTCTAATCTAACGCCAGGCTCTACTACGACATATCCATCGACTACATTCACTTCAATTATCTTGTTCATAGGCGAGAGGTCTAAGACAATAGAGTTTTCTGATGGAATAGAAGCACCTGTAAGACTCGTTCCACTACCTCGAACTGTGACCGGAATACTATACTTATGTGCTACTTTAAGTGTAGCTACCACGTCTTCTCTGCTGAAAGCACGTACTACGCAGAAAGGTCTTCCCGAGGAAAGACCTGAAGCATCAAAAGAATATGCGTAAAGAATTTTAGGATCGTCGAAAACCTTGCTGTCACCAAGTGTTTCTTTGAGCTTGCTTAAGGCCTGCCGATAAGAGTTCACGGTAATTCAGCTCTACGCAGGTATATAGCATTATATGGGCAGCTATAGTTTCTGGTACTCGAGTGGCTGGGGCATGTAGTATCTGTCTAGCTCCTCCATGGGGTCTTTTTCGCCTGGCTTTAAGTGTGCTTTAATCCACTCGTTGAGCTTACTTAACAGGTCATTTAGTACCGTCTGCTCATTATCTACTAAGTTAATTACCTCAGCAGGATCCTTCCTAATATTGTAGAGCTCGAAGCCTAGTTTACCCTTCTTTTTAGTTAAACTCAATATACCCTTGAGCACAGGTCCAGGTCTTTCAAGCTCTTTAGGATAATGTACAATAAGTTTCCATTCGCCGTCGATTATTGCTCTTTCACCCCATGTCTCTGAGACGGCGTATTCTCTTATTTTACCACCGTTAATCAGTTTTAGCAGACTTTCTCCATCAAACTGGTAG
Organism: Thermoprotei archaeon; assembly: GCA_003650815.1. GTDB lineage: Archaea > Thermoproteota > Thermoprotei > Thermofilales > B15-G2 > B15-G2. The sequence goes on from QMSB01000153.1 coordinate 3,284, forward strand.
TCTACCTTTACTCCAGCTAAATCGAGTATTGTTGGAACAATATCTACTTGCTGAGCGTATTCTTTTACTCTAATACCTTTAGGTATTTTAGGAGGATACCTTATTATGAGCGGAATCTTAATAACTGCTTCATGTAAGCCTGCGTGGCCGTAGAGCCCGTGCTGGCCTAGTTGTTCGCCGTGATCAGATGTCACTATGATGAGAGTATCGTCTAATATTCCGAGGTCCTCGAGTGTGTTGACTACTTGCGCTAAGCAGTGGTCAACGTAGAATATTTCACAGTCATATAGGTCTATCGATTTTTCTTCATCTCCCTCAAATATTTCGTCAGCTTTACCCCATCCGGGAACATAGTCGTAGCCAGCTTCTGTCCTAATTACCTTGAGGTCTGATAAATCGCCTTTCTTGTGCTTA
>QMSB01000154.1 GCA_003650815.1 Thermoprotei archaeon
CATAAAAGTATAAATTTATTATCAGTAGCTAAAATAATTAAATAGAGTATTTTAAAAGTGCTTTCGAGGCTTAAATAATATAATTTAATTTTCATACTCGCCTATCACTATTTATTATCCTAAAGCTCCTTTAGCTTACGATCTCCTTTCTTTGCAAATTTCATCTGCTTAAACGCCAAATCGACTAGCCAGTCATCCGCGGATTTCTGATTAGCTACCGATTGATAATATTCAATTGCATTGTCAAATTTACCCATCAATCTTAAAAACTCGCCAAGCAGGTAAAGTGCAACAGGCTTCTCCTTCTCGGGTACAACTCCTTCTTTAAAAGCCTTAAGAAGCCATTCAAAAGCAAGCATTAAAAATCGACTCTCAAGGATCGGGTCCTTAGATAAGCGGGCGCAACACATACCCATATGGTATACTTTTGCGATTTCGTAAGGATTTTTATTCTCATTAGCATATCGGGCGGCGAGAAACTCATACTTCTTACAACCAAACTCTTGATCGCTGAGGAGTGGTTTATTCTCTATAAAGCTAGCTCTGGCGAATTCATCGCGATAGCCAGTGAGAGTGCAGTAAGGACACGTATGTATAAGGTAGGGTAATGGGTTAAGCCCGCTAAAACGCCGGCAAAGATCTGAGTAAATACCAATAGATCCTGTGCTTGCTAATACGGATGATAAAAATACTTTCCCGCATCTCGGACATTTTAAATGTATAGGAATAAGTGTTGTCACATTTTATAACGTAAAAAGCCGATACTAAAGAATATTTCCGCTCTACTCACTTAACCTCCTAACATCAAAACTCAAAGACATAAACACCCCTCCACAACAAGCATAAACACTTAAAAACAGAACATGAACTGACAAACAACGGTGCTAGACTATTTATAACCGACTAGAGTAATATCAGTTCCTTACGAGAAGTGCTAAAAGCTGATAACAGAAAATGAAAATCAGTATGAGAGAGTTATTGGAGTCCCTTGATAGGCAAGAATATATAGGAACCTCTTTATGAAGGATAGTTGTTTAAAGGAGGGTTTATAATGAAGCATCTTTTAAATTGGCTAGAGTACAGTAGTGAGGAATTAAAAAGAATGATAGAGCTAGCTCAGAAATTCAAAGAAGAAAGAAGACGGGGAAGGAGAGTCTATACATTTCTAGAGGGAAAATCAGTAGTACTTATATTTGAAAAACCCTCAACGAGAACTAAAGCATCTCTAATGATTGCGGTAAAGGAGTTGGGTGGCTTTCCATGCAGCTTCACTAGAGACGAGCTCCAGTTGAGCAGAGGAGAACCCGTCAAAGATACCGCGCGAGTACTAAGTCGGTATTTCGACTCGATAATTGCTCGAGTATATAGACATGAGGACTTAGAAATCATGGCTAAATATTCGCTTGTACCTATTGTAAATGCGCTGAGTGATAAATTTCATCCGCTACAAGCGCTGGCTGATATTCAAACCATAGTGGAAAAGAAGGGCCGCTTAAAAGAGTTAAAAATAGCGTTTATTGGAGATGGTACTGATAATGTTCTGAATTCGCTCATAATTGTTTCAGCAAAACTAGGAATTCATTTATCTGTAGCATGTCCTAAGCAATATTCACCGAGTCCCCAATTACTAAAGCTACTTAAGGAGGATATAAGTATGTCCGGTGCATGTATTGAAGTAGTTCAAGACCCGGTGAAAGCTGTGAAGGAGGCCGACGTAATATATACAGATGTTTTTGTCAGCATGGGGCAGGAGCAAGAACGGGAGAAAAGACTTAGCGTTTTCCTGCCTAAATACCAAGTTAACGAAAAGTTGACCGAATATGCGAAAGATGACTATATCTTTATGCATTGTCTACCAGCTCACAGGGGAGAGGAAGTCACCAATGCCGTTATTGAAGATTCTAAGCATTCGGTTGTTTTTGATCAAGCTGAGAATCGTCTGCATTCAGCTAAAGCAGTATTGTATTATCTATTAGGTGAAAAACATGGGGATTTCTGATAAATTTAAAAAATATGCATTAATCATAAAATTTACAAAAAAGCCTGAGCGAAGGGAATTCACGTTAACGTTAAAAGTGGTTACTCTTGGCTTTGTATTGCTGGGAAGTATAGGCTTTGTTTTCCAACTTCTCGGTTCAGCATTACAATTCAGACCGATTGCTGGCGTGCCAAGAGAGTTGATAATTTTAGGAGTTATCAGTGTTATTGTCCTCGGTCTAGCCATTTCCCTATATAGGTATAGAGCCGGGTGAAGGCAGTGAGCGGGTTGGAAGGAAGATTTTTAGCTCTTAGAACTACTGTAGGACAAGAATATAACGTAGCCGTAATGATTGAAGGTAGAATAGAGGCTATAAAGAAAATGAAGGGTGAAAAAGGTGAAGAGTTTCGAAGCCCTGTTAGATCGATAGTAGTTGTTGAGGAAGTAAGAGGCATAATTTTTCTTGAGGCAGACGCGCCATTTGTAGTTGCTAACTTGATAAGCGGGTTGAGACATGCTAAGGGAATAGTAAGGGGTATAGTGAAGTACGAAGATATCGAGAAATTTATACTACCTAAGCCTATAATCGAGACGATTAAGGTAAATGATATTGTAGAAATTACTGGAGGGCCCTTTATAGGAATGCGGGGGAAAGTGGTTTACATAGATAAATCGCGTAAGGAAGTTAAAGTAGAAATTTCAGAGGCGGCATATCCCCTCCCGATAACGATTAGCGCTGACTATATCAGGATAATTCAAAGGGCGAGTGAGAGTGAAGGAGAAGGATCTTAGGAGTTTTATTCTTGAAGAAAAACTTAGAGGAAATGTCATAACAATAGAAGGGAAGATAAATGCTAGATATCAGGCAACTGAATTGATAAAAGAATATGATGGCAATAAAACGGTAGTTTTCAAAAATATAGATGATAAACCTTTTGAAGTAGTCGCTAATACCATATATAATCGGAAACAGTTACTGAGAGTGTTAAACGCTAAGTCTCACTCTGAAGCTTACAAAAAATTGCTAGATGCTTGCGAAAATCCGGGAGAACTTGAGAAAATAGATAAACCTGCAGAATTTAAAGTTTTTAAGGGCTCGTTACATGACCTACCTGTTCTAACTTTTTACAGAGGAGATGGTGGACCCTACATAACAGCGGGAATCGTAGTGGCGAAAGATGAAGAGTTAGACTTTCAAAATATGTCAATACATAGATTACTAGTGCTTGATGAGAAGTGCATGGCAATCAGGATAGTTCCCCGCCACCTCTATCTAATATTCGAGAAGAAAAAAGAACAGGGAGAAGATTTAGAGATCGCAATAGTTATAGGCGTTCACCCTATTCTTTTGCTGGCGGCAGCTTCTTCACCGCCTTACGGAGTGGATGAAGCTAAAGTAGCGGCTAAGCTGTTGGGAGGCTTAACTGTCTTTAAGAGCGAGCTTACAAATCTTCTTTTACCAGCTACTGCTGAGATAATAATCGAGGGTAAAATACTTCATGATGAAGAAGAGAAAGAAGGGCCGTTTGTTGATATAACGGGAACTCGTGATATAGTAAGACGACAACCTGTAGTAGAAGTTGATAGAATACTCGTTAGGGGGGGTCGACCTATTTATCAAACTATACTTCCTGCTGGAACAGAGCATAGGCTCTTCATGGGTTTTTATCGAGAGGCTAAAATATGGAAAAACGTGAGGGAAGTAGTCC
>QMSB01000155.1 GCA_003650815.1 Thermoprotei archaeon
AACTATATCTGCTAGTTAGAGGGGGTCCTCTGCTCTTTGGTATAAGACATTTAATTATTTAATTATTATTCTATATTTGCTTTAGCTTTGCTAGTCTTTTTAGTTTAAGTTTGTTTTCGCTAACTCTTTCTTCTAGTTCTTTAATTTTTAACTGTATTTTAGTTTTTTCTTCTTCAGAAGTTGCGCTTCGGAGTCTTGCTGTTAGCTGGGCTTTTATTTTTTCTAATTCTTGTAGTTCTTTTTGTAGTAGGTTTACTTCAGTGTCTATTCTAATAGAATCTAGTTTCTTTACTTCAGGTGTTGCTGGGACTTTCTGTTGAATGGAGTAGTATCTAGCTAGTTCTCTTGCCAGCTGCTGTTCTAGTGTATCTGTAGCTATGGTTTCTCTTCCAGCCTGCTGTGCTAGGACTTCGAGTTTCTGTTTTAGTAGTTGTTTTTCATCTATTGTCAAGGGCTCTCCTCTGATCAGCTTGCCTATAATGTCTGCTAGACGTGGATATACTATTTGTGCTATAAAGGCATAGTATAGTCCTCTAGCGGTTTCTGTTCCAAGAGTTTTAACTAGTTCTTTAGCTACTTTACTCCAGTCGATTTCCTCCGCCACGTTTATTTAATATGAGAATAAGTATATAAAGGTACTTTAAGTTGTGAAAAATTGTGTAAAGTAATTTATGTCTCTATGTTATTTGATTTATGTGAAGTTAGAGGACCTTGTCTCTAATAATATGGAGGTACTAGTTAAAGAATGGGGTGGTACAGCTAAGCTGCTTAAGATTGAGAAAAGAGTTTTTCTCTCAAAAATTATTGTGAAAGAGGTTCCTCATGTGCTTAGAGTTAAGGATGGTGAATTAGAGCTTCCTGAGGAGGTTTCTGCTGAGGATATTGAGGCGGTCTACGTTTTCCCTAGGGAGGTGGGTCTTAGTGTTGTTGTAGACGAGTTTGGGAGGAAGGATGCTAGGTACTCTGCTAACTTAGCTGAGAGCTTCGCTAGAGTTGAGTGGAGTATTAACAGTATCGTTCTTTTGATATCTTTTGCTCTAGCTATTATTCAGACGAATATTCTCATGTATCTTTTTAGGGAGAAGTTTGGGATTACTGGTGCTGTAGCAGTGTCTTTGCTTTTTGCTGTTCCAGTAGTGTGTGTTTTACTTATTTTACTGAGTAGGCTACTTACTAAGAGCTATGAGACTACTTTATGGGAATATAGGGGTAGGATAGCTAGACAGTTTATTAGATTAGCTAACTTAAGTGGGGTCAAAGTCGATTTAAGTGAGTTAGATAAACTGGAGTTACCTGCTTTCGGTATTATTCTGTGGAAAAAATACTATCCTTATGTGAGTGAACACATTTTTGTTAAGTGAGTCCTCGGAGCATTCTCTCTGCTTCATCTAGCATTCTCTTTAGTTCTTCTAGCTGCCTTATGTACTCTTCTCTACTTATTTCTCCTCTCTCGTATCTTTCTTTAAGCTCATTTACTCTTCTAGCACAGTCTAGTATTATGCTTCTTAAAGCTAATCTAATGTTCTCTCTGTTTACTGCTCTCTGCTGTTCGTGTGACTTAAGGAGGTGTGAGACAATAGCGAATACTAATGCACTAGTAGTTGATGTGAGTACCGTGAGACCTAGTGTTTTCAGTACTTCTATTTTAATGCTTTCTTCTGAGGCTTTTCTCGAGGCTAGCTTCTTTAATTCTTCTCGGCGAGTCTCTATATAGTCTATAGCTCTTGGAACACTTATTAGTCCATAGCCCTGAGAGTACTTATCGTAGCCTAAGTCTACTGCTGTCTTAGTGAAGGCTTCTTTAATTACGAAGGGTAGCTGTTTTCCAAAGTCCATTCCCTTTTCCCTAATATACTGTATTAGGAGTGCACATGCTCCAGAGGCGTGTGGAGTAGCCATACTTGTTCCCTGGAACGATATGTAGTGTGGTTCTACGAGGAGATCTAAGTCTAGGTAGTCTCTCAGAACCTCTGGGTCTATTGTAGTTGATCGAGCAGAAACTATTCCCTCAAACTTATCTACCACCCTTCCCCCCTCCTTAATCATGTATCCTCCTGGAGCAACTATCTCGGGCTTCACTTCACCCTTAGGCGAAGGTCCCCTACTACTATAAGGAGCTATTTTCTCATGTTTATCTATCGCACCTACTGTTATAGCGTTACTTGCTATACCGGGGCACTCTATTGTCCCACGGCTAGGCCCAGAGTTTCCGGCAGCTACACAAAATACTTTACCATACTTCTCTGTAATAGTGTCTATTGCTTCTACTGAAAGAGAGTCGTAGTCTCCTTCCCCTCCTAGACTCAAATTAAATACATCTGCTCCCCTGTCGAGAGACCACTCGATTGCAGCGACAACGTCGTCTTCCCATCCTACTCCATCTACGTTAAGGCACTTAGCATTAATTATCTGGGCTTCTGGAGCAACTCCCCTGTAGACGGATCCCGCTCCAGCGATTATCCCAGCTACGTGAGTCCCGTGACCATTGTAGTCACCAGGATCTTCGTCTACAGCAAAGCTCTTAGACTCTACTACTCTGCCCTTAAGGTCTGGGTGCATGGGGTCTACTCCAGTATCTATTACAGCGACCTTTACTCCCTTACCACTTAATCCCATCTTCCAGGCTTCTCCCCCACCTATGAGTGGGACTGATTTATCTAAAAGAGCTCTCACTGTATGTACTCTATGTACTTTCGCTAAAGGTAGCTCAACTACTCCCTTAATTATGTCGAGTAAGTTTTTCGCGGGAAGCTCTGCACTAAAAGCACTTACTGTCGCGAAAATATGGCGTGGCTTAAGGTCGAGTGAGTCTACTATACTTGCCTTAAATCCAAGTGACTCTAGTATAGATAGAGCCTTAGAAAACTCTCTTATAGCCGTATAGAGGGGCTCAGGAGGCCTTGTTTTAGTCCAGAAGACAGCGTTTACAGAGACGTAGGGATTTCTGCTAACTACTCGCTCAAGAAATCTAGTTAATCCTTCAGCTACAAGCATTTCTATCACCAAGTGCTCTAACCCTTTTAACTAAAGAAACCTTAACTATGTCTTCATGTGATATAAGCTCTGGTATGGAAGAAACTTTTACTTCTGCTGATACAGCTGGTCTAAACTTATACTCATGTATTATACTGCACCCAGATTCTTTTAGAAAGCTGAGAACTTTTTCCCTGTTCTCTTCATTGAAGTAAATAAATACTCTTATCTTCTCTTCCTTAGAGAGAGACTCTAGTTCTTTGCGTAATGCGTCGTCTAGCTTATAAAAATATTTTTCAGTTTCTTTACTCACAAGTATTTTAGGAAAAAGTAGTTAATATACTTTAGGCTAGTCAAACATTCTCTTAAATTCATCTGCTATTTTCTCGTATCTCTCTAGGTCTTCTTTAGTTAAACTCGGCCCGACTACTTGTAGCGCCTTAATAAAGTGCGCCATCTTGACTTTAGTTGGTCTACCTGCTTCCCTTAAAGCAGTCATCGCGGCTTCTCTACATAAGGCAGCTAAGTCTGCTCCACTATAGAGCTCTGTTATCCTAGCTATTTTACCTAAATCTACGTCAGCGTCTAGAGGCATTTTCCTAGTATGTATTTTAAGTATTTCTAGTCTAGCTGCGTAGTCTGGTTGGGGAACATAGATTATTCTATCAAACCTACCCGGCCTAAGTAGCGCTGGGTCTACGATATC
>QMSB01000156.1 GCA_003650815.1 Thermoprotei archaeon
AGAGAGAGTTAGAGCGTGTTAAGAAGAGGTTAGAGGAAAGAGAAAGAGAGATAGAAGAATTAAAGCGATACGGTGTAAGAGAGGAAATAAAAGAACGAACTAAGGAGTTTGAGGAAATAATAAGAGAATACCCAACAGACGAATTAGTAGCCTCCTGGTATGCATTAGAAACAAAACCACCAGAGCTTAGCGAGGAGGAATGGTTAGCGAGAAGAGAAGCGATAAGGAGAGAATTAGAGCGCAGAAAAGTACCGAAATCACCGATAACAGGGAATTTCTTAGAACCTGTAAGAGAGTGGAAAGGTATAAGAGTGCCAGTAGAAATGAGATTTTGGTATGACCCTATAGAGCGTAGGTTTTACAGGGATGGAAGACCTGTAACTCCAGAGACTATAGAAAAAGCAATAAGAATGTTGTTAAAGCCTGTTGAAGTAGAAAAGCCGTTACCAGCGGTATATAGAGCACCACCAAAGCCACCGGCATTCAGGCAGCCAGGTTATAGGAAAAGTTATTACGAAGAGCCACCGAATTACAAGCAAGTGGACAGGCATATTGAGCTTATAGTCGGAATGATAATGGTAGAGACGGGAAAACATCCAAGAGAAATGACAGAAGAGGAAATAGCCGATATTCTCGCAAAATTAGAGCCTTCATATCCGAGACAGGTTTATTACTTCAGATGGTTTATACAGAACTTCCCGAACTGGCGTGAGTTGGTATGAGAGCCTCGGACTTAATAGATATAGACGAAGAGGAGATAAGGAAATTAACGCTGTGGGAGATAAAGAATTTGCCGAGATGGAAACTTATATGGCGCTTATTTTGGCAGAAGAAGAAGCTGTTTCCGGACCTACCAGATGAGCTGGTATTAGAGAAAACGAAAGAGGAAATATTAGCGATGAGACAGTTAATGAGAGCGGGTTTAGTATGATTTATATACTCAGGTATACAATTTCTTAATATGGATATGGAAGAATTAGCGGTAATAAACACCTACAAGGATATGAACAAAATAGCATACTACATTATAATGTATTTAACTGGGCAGATAGATAAGGAAAGGTTAATGAAAAACGTAAAAGAACCTACATTGGATGCACCTCCAGCAAGGAGAGAGGAATTACCAGAGCTGGGTGAATTAATGAAAGAATTATATGATTTGATAGATAATGAGGCATGGGCGCATGTTGCCGACCACATGCAGGAGATACAAAACTATATAGTTGAAAAAATAGGTGAGAATGATGTCTTTGGGTAGGGAAGTACCCCACCAGATATTAACCTACAGGAATGTTTTAGTAGACCTGTTTCCGGATAAACTCGAGGATATAGATCTGCTCCTTTCCGTAGTTTCCGAAAATTTTGCTGTTATGGACAGGGATAAGAAAAACGAGATAGCGAACAGAATGGAGAAATCTGCAATAAGGAAACTCGATAAGAGGGTTAAGTTACTTATTGAAAAGTTCAGAGATCTTTTGGTGCTTAAGCGTGTTGTTAAAGAGGTGAAAAAAGGAATAAAGGATAGGGAGAAATACGAGAACATAATAAGCGCTCTGGAAAGGAGCATAAACCGTGATATAAACAGATATGCAAAGCGAATAGCAGAGGAGAAAATCAAAATAGAGGCGATAAGGGAATACGGACTAAAAAAGCATAGTGGTAACCTTTTGCTGTATCTTGTCCCTGTAGCGGCTATGTTCATTCTGGGTAGGTTAAAATGCAGGTAATACCGAGAAGAACGGTAGTTGTTAGAAGGAGCAAATTAGGAAAGGTTCATGTGTTTACCGGAGATTGGAGCTGGGAAAATACAACGAAGCGAAGGTTATATCAGCTAATAAGATTTGCAGAAGCAGCCAGAGCCGCAAGAGGTAAAAGCTATGAAGAAGGAATAGAGATAAGGCGTAAATTGATGAGCGGACCCGTTCCCATACCTAAGCCCGTAGAAAAGAAAACGCTTATTCTAACACCATCAGAATTACTTGAGCTGAGATTTAAGGCGATAAGGCAGGGGATAGAGCCTGAAGAGTTATCAAAGTATTACGATATTTATGTTATTACACCAGAAAGAGAGGTTATGCCGTTAAAAGAATATAAAAAAGAGGTATTGACAATCTAATTCTACAGTTCGGTTTCTTCTCCTAGTACGGTTACTTCTACTGATGCACTTCCAGCAACAGCCAGAACATCGCCTGTAAATACTATCGGAGAAGGTAATTCCACCACTTTAAACTCGTTAGCGCTCAGGCTTACCGTGAAGTAATCGTTGCTACTGTCTTTAATCGTAACGGTATTAGCTGCACCGCTTGTTTCTCTGAGAATTAATCCCTTAAGCAGGAATGTTTTGTTGGAAGGCACATCATACACCGTTGTATCGCTCGTTCCTACCGTTGTCTGAGTGCCGTTAGTAGGATAGAATACCTTGAACTGCCTAGTTCCCTTGTCGTATTTCTTTTCACCAACGATAAATATCTTCTCCATAGTCATCTACACCACCTTTATTCGTATTTTATCTCTATTTCTGGGAGTTTTCCTTCCTTCCATAGTGCCTCTAATTCTCTTATCTTTGCTGCGTCCTTGACTTCCTCTACTTTGTATTTGAAACCGATAAAGCGCAGTTTCGGAGTTATTGCTACATCTAAGTTATTAGTGAATTTGACGGAAAGGCTGTGTCCGTGGACTGTTGCTAAAACTATCGCCTGGTTCGGCTCTTCTGCGGGGCTGTCTTCCCATGTAATAGATGCTGTATAGTTTTTAACGCCAAACCTACCTACGGCTGCGGGCTGATACACTTCCACTTCAATACCTTTCTGAAATACTCCCATGGTAAAGACATACACTTCTCCCTTCTCCGGCTCTAATTCGTCCACTTCTGTTTTGCTGGATTCACCGCTGGCACTAACAGAGCTGAATGTTTTATCGAGCTTGAAGAAATCCCTTGCCGTTACCTGGTAGTATTTCTCGCCTAACTTGAAGTAATAGCAGGGTTCAAATACCTTAAGCACATCTTTCATAGCTACCACCTGTGTGTGTCTAAATTTAAATACCCCTTGAGAGTTTATAAAAGTATGCTCGGAGAAGTGCTTTTGGCTGTATTCGTGGCAATAACAGCATTCGTCATAGCAGCAAACTTAGCAAGCAGGAATAAGAAATCTAAGAAGAAAAAGAAGAGATAATCACGGCTTAATTTCTTCCAGCTGTGCCTCAATCCTTTTTACTTTGTTTAATAACTTTTTTACCATATTTTCTAATACCTCTATTTCTTCTCTTGATATTCGTGTTCCTAGTTTTATTTGCATTTCCCACATATTGCCTTCTGTGTTAATTGCCAGATTAACATTCCATATACGAAGGGTTAGTGCTTCCCGTGCATTCATAATTAACACCATAAAAAAAAAGAAGGGAAAAGGAAAAGGTAATTATCGCTTCTCGTAAATGTCTATCACTATCAGAGCGAATATCTTGTCTTTCTGATCGCTAGGACTCGCTTCTTTTAGCCATACCTTCACTTCTTTCTTCTTGTTCACCTGCTTAACCACATCACTCAGCATTTCTTCTAATTCTTCTATCTCTTGACTTGATATTCCCTCTGAGCGTATCCATACTCTCCAATTCTCCTTTCCTTTAACTTCACAACTAGGCAGTACTGATGATATTTCGTGGTCATTCTTC
>QMSB01000157.1 GCA_003650815.1 Thermoprotei archaeon
GAACTGAAGGGAGGAAGTAGACTTGAGAGAATAGTATTCGAGACTCCCCTAGGAACTTTAATTAAAGTCAGAAAATATTCGCCTGTATCTTATAGTTCTGCTACAGTAAAGTATCCTGTAGAAACAGTTAGAGACCTCAAGGTACTCAAGTACATCTACGAAGACATAGTCGTCGAGCCCGACCATAAAGCTTACGAAAAGCAGTTAAAGCTAATGAGAATATGGCGCGGCTGGGGTATTGTAAGCAGTCTGCCTCCTAGAACCCCTTTCCTCAGAATGATCATCGAGTGGGCTGGAGTTATGAACACCTATAGGCTCGTAATCAAGGCAGGAGAGCTTTTCGATGAAGTAATTGAGACAATGATGGAGGCAGACGACCCTATCTACGAAGCCATACGAGAAGCACCCGCAGAGTACGTTTATTTCGGCGAAAACCTTTCAAGCGATATCGTAAGCCCACGTCTCTTCAGAAAATACTGCTTCAACTACTACAAGAAAAGAGTCGAACAACTACACGCAGCTGGGAAAAAGATCTACGTACACATTGACGGAAGACTAAGAGGACTTCTTAAAATAGTTCCCCAAACAGGCGTAGACTGCGTCCAGTCATTAACCCCAGCACCAGTAGGCGATATACCCCTAGAGGACTTTAGAAAAGAAGCAGGACAACAAGTAATCCTATGGGGAGGACTACCAGGAGTATACTTCAGCACAAAATATAGAGAAGAACTCCTACTCAACACCATATATAATATAATTAGATACTATTTAACCGACTGCAAGTTCATAGTAGGAGTAGCTGACCAAGTACCACCAGACGGAGACTTAAATAGAGTCAAGAAAATATCTAAAATAGTAGAGTCTGAGGGTAAAATAGCTTAATATTCTTGGTTTCTCCGGAAGACCTATGTCTCTTACACATGTATATTTTGAGTAAGAGAAAACTATTGAAATCGAGAGTGCCATAATAGCAATCTCAGTAGCTAAAAGAATTCTTTTATCAGAATACCCGTAGTACTCTAAGCTTATTGCAGTATAGCGGTATTCGTGTAAACCACATATTCTCTATCTAAATTTACTTTAATCCTAGTTAAATTACTGTCAAGAGATATTCTTAGTCTTAAAAATCCTAAATCTCCTCTCATTCAGCTAAGTCAGACCAGTCAAGAGAGTCTCTACTACTAGGAGCATTTCTTTCAGCAGAAAGCTCTTCATTCACAGCTATAGCAATGAAGTAAACAGGAGCAGGCTTCCTACGACTATATATTAAGTAAAATACCGTAAGAAACTAGTGCCGCTACGAGAAGTAACAAAGTATTTTCTCTCTAATACCTCATATAGAATAAATAAGAGCTTATTATTTAATTTTTCGCAAATGAGTTAATGCAGGTAGTCAAGAAGAGCTTTTAGTAGGAATTTAGGTCTTCTCATAATTATTTTCTGAAACTCTTCATAGTACTCATTATCACCTATATTATGTTCTATCATCTTAGTCAAGAGTTCTCTCGCCTCAGAACTTTCTTTAAGTAACTCTACAATAGTATGTAAATTCTTCCGCATAGCTTTCTCTATTTTAGGAGTAACTTTAAGTTCCTCTAAAACCTCTCTCCTCAGCCTTAGGCCGTATCTCTCTAGTAGATCTTTCTTCGATAACTTATCTTCTTCTAATAGTACTTCAAGAGCCTCAGCTGCTATCTGAGCAGACTTAAGTGCATAACATATGCCTTCTCCTACATACCGAACTAGTGTTGCAGCATCACCTATAGCTAGAATTCTGTCAGCTACTAAGTCTTCTAGCTTAGCTCCCCAATATACAGGAACTATGCCTCCTCTAATATTCTCCAGCCCTTCTTCTAAATTAGGTATATTTAAGTTGACTCTCTTTACAATACTTTTAATCCATTTAAATAAGTCTCCGTAGATTTCTTTCATTTTACTGACAGTATCTATCCAAGTTCCTACACCATAGTTAGCGTACTCTCCCTTAGGAAACACCCAGAAATACCCGTAGAAGTCTTCTTCGAGGTCAAAGTAAAACTCTGTTGCATCAGGGTCGTAGTCTCCTGGAAGAGGAGCATTAAATTCAAACGCTATAGCCCTACCATACTTAGGGGCTATTCCAACACTAGCTCCTAGAAGATTTGGCTGCCCACAGGCTATGATAGCTGCTCGTCCACGATAAGTGTCCTTACGTGAGCATACTTCAATACAGTTCTCTTTAATAGAGAGTCTTTCAACAGGCTCTCCCTCACATAATTCTGCTCCACTACTCTCCGCCTCCCTAGCCAAGTAAGTATCAAATAGTTCTCTAGTAGTTAAAGCTCCAGCAGCCCCTAAATCAAATCTAGCATCATGTCTAACAAAAATTACTTTAGCTCTTCTAGCTCTCCAGACAATGTATTCCTCTGAGTATAAGCCTAAGTCTTTAAGAAGCTTCAGCGCATACTGTGTAAGTCCACCAGCACAAGGCTTCCTCCTAGGAAACCTATATTTCTCTAAAACAAGTACTTTAAAACCTTTCTTAGCTAAAAGATATCCAGCAGTAGAGCCCGCAGGACCTCCTCCAATAACAATAGCATCGAACATGTAGTATATAAGTATCAAAATAATTAATGTTTTTCCACAGCAATAGTATTACCTAGCTTAGGTACAAGACTTGAAAAAGCGCCGAGGACCCTAGGCTAAATTCAGTAGAACTAAATAACTAGAGTTACTCACAGTATTTTCTATAATTCAATAACTTAGAAAAACTTAAATCTTAGATAATAGGAGATAGCTAGGTGTTAATAGAATTTCTTCTAGCAGCAATATATGCTCAAGTAATTAACATAATGGAGGTTTTCCTATGGACTAAGGGACTTTGGTCTATCGAGCCACCATTTATATTTGATGTACGTAAACCTAAGCAAGACTCTTACCACATATTACTGGCAATACTGTATTTTCTACCCTTCACTTTCCTAGGACTTATTGAAGCATTTAAGTTAGCGTGGATTGTCTGGATACTAAACGACACTACATGGCATTTCTGGGCAGTTAAGCCCAGCTACTGGACTGAATGGGTGAAGTTCTACTTTAATCCACATATAAATCAAATAGTGTGGTATGCTCGAATAGGGGTAAAAATTATTAAAATAACTCCACGTAGAATGTTTTTAATCACAGTAGTGAGGCTTCTCCTACTTCCATTAATCCTCCTCCTTTAATTCTCTGAGAGCATCTTTAACCCAGTCCCGTAGCTCAGCTCGCGCAAAGGGGTAGACGAAAACAGTTACACCAACTCCTCCATTTTCTTTAGCGAGCTTAAATGCGTTAATAGTTTCTTCTCTGCTTCTCATGTACTTTACTAGAATTCCAGCACACACATCTACGCCTCTAAGCGAAGCTTCTCGAACAGCGTCTCCTATCCACGTAGACGGCTCACCGTACATCTCGTGGTAAATCATGGGATTATACCAGTCTAGCCCCCATATAGTCCAGTTCTGAAAAACATACTCGTAAGCCAGCTTAGGTGTAGCGAAGACAGCAGCTGAGACCTTGAGACTATTGTCATAGTTTTTAACAGCTTTA
>QMSB01000158.1 GCA_003650815.1 Thermoprotei archaeon
CCTAAATCCCTGTTCACTACAACACTAACAGGCCTCCTACTATCAAATATGTAAACTAACTCCATTATATAATAACCACTCCCCCATATATTTCTCTACCGCTCATACACATAAACAAAAAACAGTCCATAAAAACCCTTTAAAAAACCCGAACACCATTCATCCCCCCAATAAAATATACTTAACTATAATCCTAGGTAAAGAATATTATATAGTGAACCCGCTTAACTAACTCAGAGACACTTGAACACCACAGTCATAAAAACAGGAAAAGCAAGAATCTATCTAATCCACTACACTTCAGTAGAAAACAATATCGTAGGCGAAATAAAGGACGTAGCCCATAGAGTCCTAGGCGAAGAAACCGACGAATACGTCATCCACATACACCTGTACCCTGACGAAGAACAGCTTTTCAGCCAACTATACTTAAAGGCACTAAAACACGGCGTAAGTGTTCTAGCGAAAAACATGCTAGCTTACCACGAAGCATGGACAGGCATACCCTGCGTCCACTTACCCATAAGAGAGCTACTTAAATTAGATAAGCTCACAAGACTAGGTGTTATTGAACACGAAGTAGCCCACGCAAAGCTCCACGGAAACATATACTACTACCTAGCCCCACCCAGCACATTCAGCGACCTAAACCTACTCTACGCAGTATACTGCTCAGTAAAAGACTACGAAGTAGGAGAATACCTCAAGTCAAGAAACATTGTGAAAACTCAATTAAGCTTCATTAAATACATTCTAGCCACACTAGAGCCCGAAGACTATTATAGTGCAGTAAAACTATGTGGGCTGCTACTGCCTTACCGCGAAAAAGTTTCTAGAACTAGAATTAGTATAATCGAAAATATACTTCAGCAAAATATACTCGTGCTAGAGAAAAAGTACATTGAAGCTTCCCAGAAAGATTTCTATGAGAAAGTAATCGAACTATATAGTTTCTTTGAGAAACTAAAGAAACTGAATAAGTATCTTTAGCTGCTCACAGCAATTAGAAGGCAGTGAGGTTTTAGTGTGTAGCACTTTAAGTCTTTTTCGCTTAAATCTACTTCTATTAAAGTTGTTTCTTTTGCTTTTACTTTAACGACAACTGTCTTAAACATATTTCCGTAAGATATTTTCAGTATATAGGTGCCTTCGGCAACAGTAAAGGAGAATGAGCCACTACAGTTTGTTTTAAGCTCGAAGAGAGGTATGCGCTCGTTTCCCAGATAATATATTCGTATTTCTGCTCCGCAAACAGGAGTATTTTTCAGTAGAACTTTTCCTTCGACAATACCGTAATCAAGCACGTATCTAGGAGTAATGTCTATCCAGCCCTTCACGGGATTAAATGCTTTCACTAAGTGGAAAGAATACCCCCACTTCTCCGGATATAGCTGAGAGTAATTGAAGTAGCCTGCAGACGGGTCAGCGTGAATCCAACCGTATCCCTCCACATAGACCTCAGACCAAGCATGAGTCGCCGAAGTAATACTATTGTCTCTAACAAGCCTCGCAGGTATACCCATCGACCTACACATAGCCACGTAGAGTATAGAGAAGTTAGTACATGTTCCTCTCCTAAGCTTAATAAGATCTCTAGGAGACCGCCTATACCAGTAGTTCTTGTCAAAAGTCATGTATTTATGCACATAGAAACAGAGATACTTCGCTGCCTCAAAAACACTACTCTTATTACAGACAAGCCTATACGTGAAAATATAGACTATATATTTCCAGTCCTCAACAGGCTCCTCACCCGAAATAGCCAGCGGCTCAACATACTCCTTCTTCAAAGAAAACGAAGGAGACTTATAAGGCACATAACCCTTCTTATAAAGAACAATAGCCTCCTCAACATACTTCCATTCACTCACATCAACCAGCAGCAATACAGCTACAGTGTCTGCATAATACTTAGGTGAAGCCTCACTAAGTATTTCAGCCGCAGTACGCCAATACTTTTCCTGGACATGAGCAAGAAGAATACTCAAAGGCACTCTAGCTTCCCTATCAACACTACTTAAAACAGAGTATATCTCACCCCACTTAAATGGCCCTTTCTCTAAGAAAAGTATGTAGACTTCTAGAGAACACATACCTAAAAATACCATGAAAACTAAAGGTGCCGCAACATAAGCTATAAAGAAAACCAAACCCACTAAAATAGCATACTTGCGCTTCACAAATACTTAACTCAAATACAGTAGAAAAAACTATTCACAAAACACTAAACTCTAAACACAAATAGCAGAACTCATACCCATCGTGAATCTAATCCAGTGTCCTGTTTTCATTAGCGTTTTACGCTTCTCTCCATAGAAAGAACCCACTTAGAGTAGTCTAGCACAACAAACTCTAAGACTTCTCTCGAAATAAGCCCCACCTCCACGCCACAACCATTCCCCCAGCCACAACAAACAACAAAGACCTAGAAACCCTATGAACAAAAAATCTAGATCAAATAGAAGACCTAGCAATAGTAGCACTCCTATTTCTAATCGCATGGGTAATAGCACTAAAACTCTAACCACACAAACACCCAATAAAACCATCCAGTCAGCCCACTTATTTAGCTACATACATACCCATAATAACGTACAGAGACCAATTACTACTCCCAGCTCCTCACCAAACCACCCTCCACCTAAACCATAAAAATAAATACCCATAAAAATACACACATATGAAAAAGCGAGGGTTAGGGGACGTCTAGGAGCCCAATCCCGGCGACGGGATTGGCGCATGACAAGGTACCCCTAACCCAATGAAACACACACCCTTCCAGACTTCCCACTCCAAACAATACTCTAATAATCCCTCCACTTAACAAACAAACCTCCCCAACCTAGCACAGCCAACCACATAATATTAATATTCTTAAACACCATAAAAGAAACACTCCACATCAACACATATACAACACAGCCACATAAAGCTCAATAATCCTCCCATAGCCAAACACTCTCACAGAACCCAAACTTCATAAACAATTAATCAACAACCATCTAAACAGCACTCCAGACCCTAAACAACATCACCGAATATTCACATAACACACCTCTATTCCAAAATCCCTCCCACACTTCTCCTTCAAACTATCCACTAAGTCCAGTAAATTATCTCTCGCTTTATGATCCCCAGTCACTATCTTAACAAGCCTCGCCCCCTTAGACATATACAAAGCCTTCAAAAACAAATGAACATCCTCATCAACCTCCCTAACAACATTACCCCTAGCCAAATCCACACCCTTAGCCCCCTTAACAACACCCCTCAAAACCCTCAACAAACCCCTATCACACAAAACCATCCTCCTAACATCCTCATAAACATTTGGATCCACTATCTTCGACAAAGACTTAAGTCTTAAACCACGAACAACTC
>QMSB01000159.1 GCA_003650815.1 Thermoprotei archaeon
GAGTTTGTGTTCTTTTATTGTAAAATGATATTGTAATTTAGGTAGGATGTTTTCTTTTTGCTGGATTGGGATACATTGTAGCGTTGAGCGTGTTAATGATGAGAGCTTATTCTGTATTGTTTTTGCTTGAGTGTGTTTTCGAAATATTTATTTGGTTAAGTGTATTGGTTTTGTTGGGAGGGATGGTTAGTTGTGGCTTTAGATTAAGGAGTATTGTTTTGAGGAATTTTCTTAGTTTTAAGGATGCTGTGTTGGATTTGGGTAGGTTGAATATTGTTGTTGGTCCTAATGCTTCAGGGAAGTCAAATTTGATTAACTTATTTAGGTTTTTGAGGCTTTGTTTTGGTGTGTCTGAGGAGCCTAGGTTGCCTTATTTGCCTTGGTGGAGTTCTAGGAATCTTGTGTGGGGGTTTGATGAGAGTTTGCCTGTTAAGGTTGGTTTTGTCATTGAGGATAGTGCTGGGCGTAGTATTTACTATGGGTTAGTGTTTAGTATGGCAGGCGATGTTTCACTTGAGGAAGAGGAGTTGGTGATAGGTGATTTTACTCGTGTTGTGAGGAGGGGTAGGGTTGTTGAAGTGAGTAATAGTGAGGGTATTGTTGAGAAGCTTGCTGGAGATAAGTTATCTTTTAGGAGTGCTGTTGAGAGCTGTTTTCGGGAGGAGGGTTCTCGGTTTGTAGTGTTTATGGGGACTGAGGTTCGTGCTGAAGTGTTTGAAAGGTTTGTAGATGAGGTTTTAGGGAAGTTGGGTTACTCTAGGTTTGTTTTGAAGAAGGGGTTTAGTGAGTTGAGTTTAGTTTTACTTAATGAGATTAAGGATATGTGTCTTTTAGCTAGGACTAGTTACGGGGAGGTTGTTGGGAAGATGTTTATAGATGAGAAGGGTTTTGGCGTTTCTGGAGCGCTAGTTGTTCCTTCGCGTGAATACTTGTTGTCTTTGTGTTCGTATTTATTGAGGCTTTTTAAGCCGTTTGTTATTGGCCCGATTAATTTTTCTGTTGTTAAAGAGCCTGTTTATGCTAGGAGGGAGGATTTCTTAGAATATGATTGTAGGAATTTAGTGAACGTGTTGTATAATATGTATTTGAGTGATAGGGAGAAGTGGGAGGAGTTAGTGTATTTGCTTAAGACTTATTTCTTCCCTGATATTGATTTGAGTTTTAGGCTTACTGAGACTGGTAAGGTTATGTTAGTTGTTAGAGAGAAGGGTTTAGAGCATCCTATTCCTCCTACTAATTTGCCTAGTGGTCTTTATAAGGTGTTGGCGCTTTTATTAGCAGTACTGCTTGAGCCTCCTATTATAGCTGTAGATGAGCTTGAGAACTCGCTTCACCCAGGCTTTATAGATAGTGTATTGAGTCTGTTAAGAGACTGTGAGTCTACATGTATTGTTACTACTCATTCGCCTGCTGTTCTTGATTTAGTAGACTTAAGTGAAGTTGTTGTAGTAGAGAAGGGTCCTGAGGGTAGTAAGTTTAGTAGAATTAGGGATGTTGATGAGGTTAAGAAGTGGCTACAGAAGGTAAAGGCGTCGGTTAGTGACTATGTCTTCTATAGATAGGATACTCATATTAACGGAGGATACTTACGGTAAAGTGTTTTTTGAGAAAATTGTAAGAAAGCTTAAGGAAAGGGGAGTGTTGTTTCGTGGAAGGGGAATTGATGTTAAGAGTGTGTCAGCGAAGCCTTGTGATGCTAAGCTGAGTAGGGTTTTAGAGCAGTTGTCTGTTCCTGCGCCTTATAAACATAATTACTTTAGGATAGTAGTTGTTATGGATGGTGATGGTAGGCCTAGGGAAGTTTGTGAGAAAATAAGGTTTCATGTTCCGTATTCTTGCTCAGGGATTGTTAAAATTGTTGTAGTGGATTATGAGCTTGAGGAATGGATTTGCTTATGCTTAGGTATTAGGTATAGTGGGAAGCCTTCAGTAGAGCTTAGCAGGTACTTGGAGGCGAAGAGAGGGATACGGTATAGGAAGAGATATTTACCTAGATTTGCTGATGAATTAGATATAGACGTTTTATTAAAGAAGAGTGAGTCTTTTAGAAAGTTCTATAATAGTCTTTTAGTAAACTGACTATGATGGTTTGAGTCCACGAGGTTTAGTTTTTATATTTTTGTGGTGTGTTTTTTCTGTGAGGGTTTTGGTTGTTGCTCCTTGGGGTGATCCTGGTAGATGGAGGAGTATTAGGTATGTTGTTGACTTGCCTTCGGAGGGGTTTAGGGATGTTTCTGTGTCTAAGGAGGTTTACTGTAGAGCGTCGAGTTTAGCGGCTCTTCACGAGGCTTTTGAAAGGGAGCTTGGCTGGGAGTGTTTTTCTCTAGTGCTTTTGCCTGCGACTCTCGCTGTTAATAATGAGAGGTTTTATGAGAGTATTCCGAGTAGCTTCTCTGAGCTAGCTGACTTGGCTTTAAGCTATGTCAAGAGTATTGCTGAAACTAAGCCTGTTCTCCCTAGAAGTAACTGCTGTATTGAAGTTGTTCCTTGTATAGGCTTGTTTCCTAGTAGAGAGAGGGATTTTGAGACGTGTTTTAGAGGGAGTATTAGGGTATTTTACTCGGCTGTATACTTTACTGTTCTCAAGGCTCTTTCCAGAGATGACTATGATGTGGTTGTTCTTGATTTGAGTCATGGTGTGAATTTTATGCCTGTTGCTACTAGGAGTGCTGTGGAGTATGCGGTTTACGCGTGTGTGGCTTCGAGGAAAAATAAGAGGCTTTACATGCTTTCATATAATTCTGCGCCTATGACCTATCCTCCAGGTAGGAGTCCTGAGGAGCTACCTCCACTGAATATTCACTTAATTGAGTCTGTGAAAATCGACTCTAAGTATGCTTTTCGGCAGCTTTGTGACGAGGTTTACAGTATTGTTGAGTATCGGGGGAGGCAGTCTTTTGATAAGAGTAAGCTAGTTAATATTGTTAATAAGAAGAGGGCTAAGGTTTTAGTTAAAGAGTACTTGTCTTCAATAAGGGGAATAGAGTCTCTGAGTGAGCTGCGTAAATTGGTTATTGATTTAACTGATTCTCTTCAAAATGGGCTAGTTCTTAAGCTTGCTGTGGTGTTGGATAAGCTTAGCTTAAAGCACTTAGAGGCTTTAGAGGAGGTTATTGAGAAGTATTCTCTTAGGTGTGAGGCTTTGTCTGTAGGGAAGATTGCTGAGGGTAGGGTTTATGTAGAGTATAATTACGGTATTGAGCCTAGGGTTAGGCTTGTTAAGCTACATGCTCTGCTTTACGCTGTTTTGAAGAAAGTTGGGGAGATAGGTGAGCTGAGTGAGGACTCGTGGTATTCTATTGATGTTTTGAGTAGGATTGAGGAAGAGTTTATTGTTGATAAAGTGAAGAAAACTATTATTAGGAATGAGTTA
>QMSB01000160.1 GCA_003650815.1 Thermoprotei archaeon
ACTACACAGTGGGTACTGGGGTATTGGAGGCAAGAAGAACGAAGAGTTCGCTAGAAAGTTTGCTGAGTACCAGGGCGCGAAATACGGAGTCACTTGTGCTAATGGAACTGCGGCTATTGAGATAGCTCTCCGCGCCCTCAATATAGGCTATGGTGACGAAGTCGTAACAACGCCCTACACGTTTATGGCCACAGCACAGGCAATACTTTACGTCAACGCGAAGCCCGTTTTCGTAGACATAGAGGAAGATACCTACAACATAAACCCGTCGCTGATAGAAGAGGCGATAACTGATAGAACTAAAGCAATAATACCTGTCCACGTAGGAGGAGCTCCAGCAAACATGGATGAAATAATGAAGATAGCTAAGAAGTACAACCTGTACGTTATTGAAGACGCGGCTCAAGCACATGGAGCAAAATGGGGAGATAGAGGAGCTGGAACAATAGGAGAATACGGTACCTTCAGTTTTCAGTCAAGTAAAAACCTGACAGCTGGTGAGGGAGGAATAATACTCACCAACAGCGAAGAACTAGCCGATAAAGCGTGGTCTTATATGAACTGCGGTAGAGTAAGGAAAGGCAAGTGGTATCAACATGTAATACTCGGCTCAAACTACAGAATGACAGAATTCCAGGCAGCAATACTTCTAGCACAGCTCGAGCGAGCAGAAGAACTATTCAGGAAGAGAGAAGAAAACGCTGAGTACTTAACTAAGCGGCTTAAAGAAATAGAGGGTATTGAGCCACTAGAATATCCAAGTAAAGCTAGGTCAGCTTACCACTTATACATCTTCAAGTATAAGAAAGAGTACTTCAATAACCTTCCAAAACCCAAGTTTATTGAAGCAATGGTCGCCGAAGGAATACCATGTAGACCCGGCTACATTCCACTGTATAGAATGGAGGCTTTTGTAAACTTCAAGCTGCCGTGCGGCGAAGGAACATTTGGAGACTACTGTTCAAAACTATATTTACCTGTAACAGAGAGAGCGTGCTACGAGGAAGCAATATGGCTACCACAGTTTGTTCTATTAGGAGAAAAGGAAGATATGGATGATATAGCTGAAGCAATAATTAAGATAAAAAAGAATATTAAAGAATTGACTTAACTCTCTAAAATTATTTTCAATGTAGTTATTTTATGTCCTCCTATCTTTACTCTGATACTGTTTTCTTCAATGCTGTCCAGCTCGCTCACGATTTCCTCATTCAGGTTGACTAACCAGGCTTTAGCCACTCTGCGATCGAAAGTTATTTTCGCTTCTATTTCCTCGCCGCTGATATTGAATACTCTTAATACAATACTATCATCGTCTTCAGCTTTCTTAAATGCGCTTAATACTACTTCACTGGGCTCTATTTTCATGAAGGAGTATACTGGCTCTAATTCTCCGCTGTGCGGAAAGTCTTCGTGAGCTAGTACTGGTATGATGAAGTTTCGAGCAGTCTTATAGACTTCTGCTTCAAGCCACGTACCTGAATGCGGTATAATAGAGTATTCGAAGACCCATGTTCCTATCATCTGAGAGTCTTTTGTAGGTATGTGGGGTCCTGCTCCCCTAGGTCTCGTGAGCAGATCTGATCTAGAGAGCCAGCCGACACACCTCATTAGTGTGACAAGGATTTCTGTTTTACCATTTCTTTTTCTTACCTCGTACTCGGGGAGACCTTTAGTGACTACGCAGAGCCCCTTCTTCCCGTCACTTACGTCAATCCAGAGCCTAGTTGGCTTAGTGGCTATGTAGGTTTTTGTCCCGTCGGAGCGCGTGTAGTAGTATGTAGGCTTATTTGGTCTCTCTATTACATAGAAGTGGGTTTCAGCGAGGTGAGTGTCGACATCTATGTCTGTCGGGAACTTTACGCGGAGCCTGTGGTCTTTTGCATAGTTCTCTACGACTACTTTGACGTCTATTCTTGGTACTTTGCTGTAAAGTGAAACGAATACTGTTATGGGAAGCTCCACTTTTTCAGTGCTCCTAGCCTTTCTATCATCAGTGAGACCTCTGGGTACTTCCATTACTGTCGTTATTTTAGCTGTCGCTACATAGGGTCCTTTCTCAATTACTTCTACTGAAGCCTTGAAGTTACTGCTCTCTACTATGGTGTCTTGAGCTGGGGGCGAGTAGTCGTACTCATCTCCTATATCGCCACCGTCCTCGAAGATATTTAACTCTTCGTAGATAGCACCAGTTCTCTTATCTTCTACGCGTATTACTCCTCCACGGTCTTCACTAAAGCTCACTTTAAAGAACTCATTTTCAATCCAGTTTTCACCAACTCTAATATCAGTCTCTATCTTCTCCTCTCTTCTAGGGACTAAAGCGTAGGCTTTGAGACCAGTTGACGGAAAATCATCTACCCATACTAGCTCAAGTCCACCGTCCTCTAGCTCTCTCACCTGATAAAATATAGTCTTCCCCTCAGGAGTCTTGAGAGCGTATTTCCTGTAGTCTACTACTAGCTTTTCTCTAATCCTGCCTTTAAGCGACTCAGGAGGCTTTTTAATCAATAGTTTTTCGAGATTTTCTAACTGCTCTCTAGTGAGCTCCACTTCAGGTCTAGTTCTAAATCTCACTACTTCTCGTCTGCTCCAAGGCAGAGTATTGTAGGCTACTAGGTAGATTATAGAATCCTCGCTGAAATCTAGCTTGACGTGAGAGTTAATTACTGGCAGAGCGTATTTCTTAAAATCTATACCCGCGTATCTAGTAAAGTGTCTTAGCACATTAAACTGTTTTCCAGTACACTCTAAGAGCTCGTCTGCAAGACTGTTTACTTTAATTAGCCTTGACTCTACTTCTCTATGTACTTCATCTGTACTACAGCCGCATATAGAGTCGTGTGGCTGAGAGAGAATAAGGTACTTCCACGCTCTCAAGATAAATTCACTTGGATATACTTCGTTTAAAAGCCAGGCGATAGTCCATAGAGGTTCTACTAGGTGAATTAACTTAACTTCACTACTGAAGCATAGTTGCTTCAAGTATGTTCTAGCGGACCAGACGCCGTAGAGACAGGAATGATAACAGCTACTCAGTAGTTCTCCTCTATATTCTCCCAGCCTCTCCTCACTAGACTTCACTACCTCTACTACATCTTCGAGAGACCCTTGTTCAACAGTGAAAGGCAGGTCTTTTCCACGAGCATAGTGCTCTACGTCTGGAACCCACTCCTTCGGGAAAGCATGGTCGCAGCCAATCATTCCAGGTATCACTGGAACATTTGCTCTATCCTTTAGTCTCTCTACAAGTCCCTTTATCATTTCAACAGCTTTCTCAAGGTCATCAGGCAATCCTCGTAAAGTACCGTAGCCTCCATAGAGGAAAGCTGTGTAAACGTAGTCTCCGCTTGGAGCAA
>QMSB01000161.1 GCA_003650815.1 Thermoprotei archaeon
AGAAACCACAGCCTCCTAAAAATACTACTAATAATAGCACTAATCATAATAATCATATACCTACCAGTCCACGCAGGCTACGCAAAAATACCACAAAAATGGACACCACAAGAAGTAGCCGACTTAGCAAAAGGAGTAACCAAATACTGGCTAGAAACACTCCAAAACATAATCACCAAAATACAACAATTAATCCATGAATAAAATATTTAGAACATAAATGCTTTCCTAGACAAAGTGTCTCACTTCGTGAAACCTTTACTTGCTTATATTGTAAGCTATAGTGCTTTGTATTTCTTCTCTCTAACGTAAAGATATGTTAGTGGGATTAAGTTTAGTAAGGGGGTGGTAGTATTGTAATGTTGGGTTTTAGTTGTTGAGGTACTTTAGTTAGTACATTAGATGCTATGTAATAGACTTCGATGAATGTAGCGGTAGATGTGATTAGGTATAGTATGGCTAAAAAGATTCTCTGTTTCTTGTTTTCTGCTAGGAGGCATGTGTAACATAGTAAGAGGGATAGGAGTGCTAGTGTGAGTATTGTGTATAGGTTTTGTGTGTAGACTCCGTATCGTTCGGTTAGCTATAAGATGTTTAGTGTGAATCTATTGGGGAGTTAGTGTTTTCGGTTTGATGTTCTTTTTATTACTGACTTATTTTCTATATAAGTGTACAAAGGCTTTACTCGGTTAGCCAGAGTCGTTTTATCCAGTTTATTTTATCGTATTCGGTGTCTTCGGACGCTATGTAAGTTATGTTGTTTTTCTTCATGACTCCTAAGTGTAAGGCGTTAGAAGGCTTTATATTATACTTGGATAGTATTTTTGCTGCTTCCTCATATTCGTTTTCTCCGAGGTTTAAGATATTGATGTAGGGTCGTATAGCTGATTCAATAAAACTTAGAGACATCTGATAGGGTATTCCGTACTTTTTCCTAGATATGTAGATTAATTCATCTAATACTAGTACATCTGTATAAGCTTTATATTTTCTCAATAAATCGAAGTAAAAGATCTCGTATAGTCGTCTCGCTGTAGTATTAGTGATAGTATTTAAGTATATTAGTAGATTGGCGTCAATAAATATTTTCATTCGAATTCCTCCTCTAAGTATATTTTCGCAAGTTCACCTGGCTTAGGTTCTTTTCTGCCTGGAATTGTTTTCAGGAGCTCTAAGTGTTTTCTTAAAGCTTCGCGAAGTTTCTCAATATCTACTTTTCTGACGGGTTTAAGTAAAATACCGTCTTTGATCTCGACGATTAGTTCGTCTCCTTCTTCGATGCCTACAGCTTCGCGGACAGCTTTAGGGAGAATAATATAGCCTTTCCTACCGACCTTTATTTTCAAAGTCAAACCTAGTTCACCTATGGTCAAACCAAGTCAAACCTATATAAGTTTTTCTAAAAGATGATGCGTTAAGTTGGGGCTATTGCCTAAGATCCTATAATATGAGTTAGTGCATTAATCTAGTAGTGCTGAGAGAGCCTTGTTAGATTTCTGTTAAGCTGGATTTAGTAGAGATCTGTTTTCTATTTATTATGAGATTTCTAAATGCTTATATAGTGGCTTTACTTTGTTTAAATGATGTCTGTTCTTCTAGAGAAGGAGGTTTTAGAGATTTTAAAGGAGATAAACTCTAAGCTTGATACTGTAGTCGCTAAGCTCGAAGTCTTAGAGGAAAAAGTTATTGAAGTTGAGGAGCCTGAGCCGGAAGACGTGGAAGCTTACTATGAAGCAGAAAAAGAACTTAGAGAAGGTAAGCTAATACCCTTTAAGAAGAAATGAAGTATCATGTATACTTAACTAAAAGAGCAGATAGAGAGCTTGGAAGGCTTCCTCCAACTGTCAGAGAGAAGGTAGAGGAGAGAATAGAGAGGCTTTCCTTGGATCCGTTGCCAAGAGGAGTTGCTAAGCTTGCGGGATTGAGAAACGCTTATCGTGTGAGAGTAGGAGACTATAGGATCCTCTATAGGATATACTGGAAAGAAAGAATGATAGTGATTTTCAGAATAGCTCCTAGAAGAAGAGCCTACAGAGCATTATAAAGCCTTAAACAAAGTACTACCACAAAACATAAGCACAAAGCAGGCTTGATCTCTGTGTCACTTATGTATAATGATTATTTTAAATAAAGAGGAGTGTATATTTAATGAATGAAAAGTATTTTTGCTAGGATAGTACACTAATATGTGGCTTCGGGTAGGGTAGATGCTGTTGTGGTTAATGAGAGAGATAATGTGGCTGTCGCTTTGAGGGATATTAAGCCGAGTGAGAAAATCTTGGTGTCTATTAAGGATAAGACATTAGAGCTTATTGTAAAAGATTTTATTAGGAGAGGGCATAAAATTGCGCTTTGTGATATTAAGAGGGGGGACTACATAATAAAGTATGGTGAAGTTATTGGAGTGGCTACTGAGGATATTGAGCGGGGGCGGCATGTGCATTGTCATAATGTTAAGAGTGCTAGAGTTTAGTTGGCTGGGGTGGGATTGTGAGAAATTATGAGATAGAGGCTTATATAAGACCTGATGGTAGGGTAGGAGTGAGGAATCATGTTGTAGTTCTTCCTACTGTTATTTGTTCTCTGTTTACGGCTCGGAGAATAGCTAGTGTGTTTCCTCAAGCTGTCTGTATTGAGAATCAGCATGGTTGTTGTCAGATTGGACCAGACTTAGAGCTTACGACGAAAGTGCTGGTTAATACTGCGAAGAATCCTAATGTTGCTGCAGTACTGGTAGTGGCGCTTGGCTGTGAGAGTGTTCCCTACAGTAGGGTCGTTAAAGAGATAGAGGAGACGGGAAAGCCAGTAGACTTAGTGGTGATTCGAGAGGAAGGAGAGATTAAGGCTATTGAGAAGGGTATTAGGATACTGAGAGACTTTGTGGAGTATGCTGATTTGCTGAAAAGAGAAAAGACTGATGTCTCTGAGCTCACTGTGGGTATAGAGTGTGGTGGATCTGACTGGACGTCGGCTATAGCGGCTAATCCGGCTGTAGGATATGTTGCCGATAAATTAGTTGATCTAGGGGCTACAGTGATTTTCGCTGAAACAACTGAACTAATAGGAGCTGAACATATTTTAGCTAAAAGAGCAGTTGATGAAAAGGTGGCTGAGAAACTATTGAGTGTTGTTAAAGCAGTTGAGGAGAAGGCGAGGAGTATTGGAGTTGATATTAGGGGAGGGCAGCCGACTCGCGGAAATATTGAGGGTGGAATTACTACGATTGAGGAGAAGTCTCTCGGTGCTATTTATAAGGCTGGAACTAGACCAGTGAAGGGAGTTTTAGACTACGCTGAGGCTCCTGGAGAGAAGGGGCTTTACTTTATGCATACACCTGGCCAAGATATTGAGTC
>QMSB01000162.1 GCA_003650815.1 Thermoprotei archaeon
AGGCAGACTCTACTTTCAAGTATATAGTCTTGAGGAGTGGAGAAACTACGAAGTTTTCTCACGCTAAGATTTTAGAGTCTCTTATTAAAGCAGGAGTAGACGTAAATGTAGCCCTACTAGCTCTAAGTAGAGCCTCAGAGAACTTTGTATGTGACAAAGTTTCGAGTCTTGAAGTAATCGAGGTTGTTAAAGATTCTCTTAATCACTTTGATCCCTCTTGGAAAGCTTCCTGTCTTTATGACTTCTATTTGTCTACGAGAAATTATATTGTAGTGGAAAATGAAGTTCTCACGAGAAGAACTATACGAAGGCTTGCTGAAGAATATTTTTCAGACTTTAAGCCTATTCAGTCAGTTCTAGACAGTGTAGTAGACTCCATATATGATGCCCTGAGAGTCTTGTGCTCGACAGCCGCTCCTAGAGTGATCTTTCTGAAAGATCTTTACTCACTGAATTTCTCAGAGGAATTTTTGAGAAAAGTTATTGAAGAAGCGCTTATTAAAGCTATGCCCATCTTGGCGATTCTACGTGACTCAAAGTCAGTAATTAAATATGTTAAAAATAAGTTAAAAGACTTGAGAAGTAATTTAATTAATAAAGCAAGACTTCATGAAACAGTATTCGACACAGTGTCTCTACTACTTCTCCTATTCAGAACAGTTCCAGGACCTTCTCTCACAACCAACTTACTAGTGCTCTCTCAGAAAATTAAGGCTAATAAAGCTTCCACCTTAGAAACACTAGTCCCTCTCACGGAAACCGATCTAAACAGGATACTAGACCTCTGTAGAAAACTTCAAAAAGATTTATCTAGAGGAGTGTTTAGCGAAGAGTCAATAAATATTGCTCACAGAGTCATAGAATCTATTTTAGAGAAATTCATCGAGAGTCCGTAGCCTCTTTCTAGGAGGCCCATGGCTTAAAAGCCACTTCTTAATGTCCTCTCTTTCCCTCTTTTCTCTTAGTAAAGATAAGACAGTGCGATAGATTTCACTGAGCAACTTTTCTTCATTCTTCTGCAGCCCCTGAAATGGAATAACTGCATTAAGAACATATTCTATTAAGTAAATCGTCTTACTGTAGTCTATTTCTGCGAGCGCATACATACTTAAAACATTCTCAAGGAAATTCAAGGCTTCTCTAGAATTCTTAAACCCTTTCTTAATGTCTAGCAGAGTAGGGTTAACACACAATCTGAGACTCTTTAGAAAACTTGCTATCTCTTTATGCGTTGCTTCGCCTGATTTAGCTAAACTTATTTCCTCTCCTACAGCAGCCACTCTCCTTTTTTCAATGGTACCTGGGTATTCTCCTACTGCTCTATATGCTCTCCACGCTAAGTCGTCTGCTTCTCCTTCAACGTATACTCTCCAGTCTTTGCTATGTCTATAGTTCTGGGGATCTGTCCACTCTATATCGAAGCTGTCTATGTCTTCTGGCTTAAAAACGACACATGATACTTCAAGCTCTCTATGAAGACTAAGAGGCACCGTGAAGACTCTCTGAGGGTCCATGAGATTCTCTACTTTCATGTTTATTGAATACCTTTTATTTAGTTCTAATATTTTATTGTGTACTTTGCGTGTAATATACTCTACTATAGCATATGTTGCATTAAATACGCTTATTTTTGCGAGAATTTCCTGAGAGAAAGCTTTTTCGTGAATGTGTACGTGAACGCCATTTCCACTCCACTTGAGGTATACTGACTTTACTACTCCTTCTTTTTCAAGTGTATCTACTATGAGTCGTGCCGCCTCAAGAGTATATTTCCACCAGTTTATCTTACTGTCAATATCCCATGTGGGCGTTCTCGCAATGACATTCTCAGTGTAGTTTAGAGCATCTTCTCTGGATAGAAGTCTTTTGTAGATATTGCATGAAGCATAAAAGGTTCTAGGTTTTAAGTGAGAATGTTTTATTAAGAATAATTTAATATCACTTGCTTTAGAAAACGTTATGGGTCTGCCTGACTCGTATCTGAGTAGTAGGTATCTTCCGTCCCTCATTTTTCTTTCACAGTGAACAGCTACCCATCTATTTCTACTAAATTCTGCTATTTCTTTCAATACTTCGTCCTTATAATAGTATTTATAGATATTCATATTAAATTACTTTTAATCCGATTTTACTAGCATATTCTCTTATATTATCTTTGAGAGAGACTATGGGTACTTTCATTTTCTTAGCATAGTATATTGTGAGAGCATCTGAAAGTGAGAGAGAGATTCCCTCTTTTTCGGCTTCTTTTAGAACTTGAGCTGCGTTATATGCGTCTTCTAAGTCTACATCGATTAAGTAGAATTGAGAAATTCTTTTCGAGAATTCTCTTAAGGACA
Source organism: Thermoprotei archaeon (assembly GCA_003650815.1). Taxonomy (GTDB): domain Archaea; phylum Thermoproteota; class Thermoprotei; order Thermofilales; family B15-G2; genus B15-G2. The sequence continues at coordinate 2,340 of QMSB01000162.1, forward strand.
TTTGTTTAACAGAGAAGTAAGCATACTCTAGGACAACTAGAGTGTGAATAAATCCTATAGCTTCTCCTTTCTCAATACTAGCTAATACAGTCTTATGTTCCTGGAGAAGCCTATTTTCATCAAACCCTATGAGAATACTTGAATCTAGTAGATATCTGCTATACACACATCATCTACCTGTACTCAATTACTTAAAGTTTTTATTTTTAAGTCTATTTCTCTTACCTCTCTCTCGACTAATTTGAGATTCTTTATAAAGGCTAAGACCACATCTCTCAGCAGACTTGAGACAAATTTATTAAGCGGTACTTCTTTACCGTTAACTCTGAGAGAGATTCGAGTCTGTCTAAGCGTAATACACTCTTCTAGTAGCGCTTTCTCCTCAGCTAGGGCAAACGCCATATCTATGCATGTTGAGAAACGGCACTTACCGCAGTTTATCTTAGGTAGTTTAGAGTAGAACTGCGATGCCAATGTTGTTTTTAAAATCCATTTTTCTGTTAACTTTATTAATTCTTTAAGTTCCCCAGAAATCTCAACTGGAGTCTTATTAGTAAGGCTTATTTTTCTAATGATATTTGGTAGTGTCTCGATTCTATATGGCAGGCAGATTATTCTAGCTATAGTTTTTGAAAAACTCTTTAGCTGCTCTCCAAAGCCCTCAACCACTATTAAATCCGCTAGCTGAAAATATTTTAAGAGATCTTCCAGGCCCAGTTCTCTCGGCTTTTCTTTTATGAAAACTACTTCAGGAGAATATACTGCTACGATCTCAGCTCCACTCTTCCAGATTCTAAATGAGTCTTTACTAGCTTCGTCTATTTCTATTTTCTTAGATGCATGTTTAATATACGCTACTTTTAATCCTCTTGAAGAAAAATACCTAACTAACTCTTCGGCTACAAGAGTTTTTCCAGTGTTTTTATCCCCTAGGATCTGTACAATTGGCTTAAATAATTTCAGAT
>QMSB01000163.1 GCA_003650815.1 Thermoprotei archaeon
ATTGCTACTACACTAGCTTCAAGCGTCTACCCCGCTTTCTCAGTCTTCAAGACTATTACGCCTTCACTTAAAAGAAAATGGGAGATAACAACTAAGCCTCTCGGCAACAAATGGTATATTCCGTTACCTTTCAGAGTAGATGGTATAGAAGAGTGCCTAGGAGTACTTAATTATTTAGCCGAGTACTTCGAAAAAGTATATACGAGAGACTTTATTGTCGTAGAGAAACCAGTACTGAAAACTAAAGACGGTTCACTAGCACTGGTTTTAACTATACGGTTAGCTCCCTATGATGCAGGAATATCGGAGTATATTGAAATAATAGGTAGATGGGAGGAAGATAAGATAGTTTTCGGAGTACTATCCGTACTTAAAACAGGTAAACGCTATATGTGGATAAGCTCTCATAAAAGATTTATAGATCATTTAAGAAAACAGCTATTGCTTTGGCGTACATTAAAGCCTGAAGAGAGATTAAAGTATACTAAATAGTCTTTGAGACAGTGCTTTAGAAATTATTTTAAGCTTCTAGAACATATTTCAAGAAATGTTTTCTGTGCAAGGTATCACATAGCTGTTAGTAGAGTTTACGAGACTGAAGTTAAGGATTTTCACACAAAATATTATCCAGCTAGAGATACTGCTTTTCTCTTCATCAGAGTTAGAGCTAGTATTTGACGGCTAGTGAGAGTATTATTGAAGTTTATGTTGAAGTGAAAAGGCTTAATGCAGGTGCTGTATAATAATGTTAAATATACTGTATGTCTGGTGGCGAGGTTTCTAAGGGTATTGAGTGTTGTGCTGGAGTTAAGTTGGAGTGTGTGGCTATTGGTTTTATGAGGTTTCGTGAACTATATGATGAGAAAGTTGATTTAGCTATAACTGTTGTTACTAGAAATTAGTTAGCTTAAGTAACAGATTATTCCTGTAATAAGGGGCAGTATACTTTTAATCCTAGTGCTTTATTTACTTGTTTCTCTCTATGCGCTATATCTTTATCAAAAGTTGCTATTGTATCTGTATTTAGTAGATATGCTGCTATTGTGTGAAGTAAGTCTAGAGTTTTAAGCTTTAATTTATTTGCATATGATAGTGAATACTCATAGAGTATTTTCCAGTCTACATTTTTGACTAACACAGAGCTCTTCTTAAGAATATAATTTACTAATGCTTCTAGCTCAATATCTGTTAAATCCATATTTCTCGAATACACTGAAAATAGTTCTAATACTACTATTTGAGAAACTACTTTGCTTATTGTATTTTCAATTATTTCTTTTGCTTTAATATGATTAGGATCTTTAGGGTTAATATATGCTATTAAAACATTAGTATCTATGTAAGTGCTCACTCTCGATCCCTTATAGCGTCAAGTGATGTTGGTAGATCTGTGTAAGGTAAACCTTCTTTCATGAATTTTTCTACTAAATTTAATACTTTTTTCTTTTTCTCTACAAGTAGTAATGCTTTTTTATAGCCTAGTTCGAGTATTTTGTTGAAAGCTTGATTGCGGTTTTCGGCTAAACCTAGCTTAATCATGTCTTCTGCTAACTTGTATATTTCTTCCCGCACTTTAATAGTGACTGTTTTCATATGTGTACCTAGGTATATTACTGTGTACTCTGATATATATTTTTATTCTATTCGAGTCCTTAGAGTTTATTAATGTGCTTTCTTTATTTTTAGTGCTCTATTAGGACATATTGCTACACACAGTCCGCAGTTATCACATAGGTTGTAGTTTATTTCAGGTTTTCCTTTCTTTACTATTATTGCGCCGTAGAAACATCTTTCTGCACATATTCCGCAGCCTGTGCACTCGTTTTCGTCTACTTCTATTCTGTAGATTTTCTTTCTGTTGAGTTCTTCTAGGCTCTTGATTTTCGGGAGCGCTTTTCCTTTAAAGTCTTCTATTTTCATGTAGCCTTTTTCTGTCATCCAGTCGGCGAGTTCTTCTAATATTTGCTTTACTACACTGTAAGACTTAACTATGACTGCTGTACATACTTGGAATGCTGCTGCGCCTACTGCTATGAATGCTGCTGCGTCTTTTCCTGAGTGTATTCCGCCTGAACCTATTATTGTTAAGTCGGGTAACTCTAGTGCTATGTGAGCTGTCCAGGCTAAGCTTATGGGTAACTGCCATGGTCCTCCGTAGCCTCCGAAACCTTTCCATAGAATAGGCTCTAGTGAATTTAAGTCTAGTACTAGGCCCTGGAATCTCGCAGTAGATACTACAGCGTCTACTCCGGCAGAGTACATTATTTTAGCTAGTTCTAGGGGATTTGCTCCCTGTGGTGTGAGTTTGCCTATTACAGGGATATTGGCAGTTTTCTTTACTGTTTTGACTATATTGTATATGATGTCTGTTTTCTTTGCAGCTGCCTTACCCATGAATTCTTCTTTCTCTACGTGAGGACACGAGAGATTTAGTTCTATTGCGTCTGCTCCAGCTTCGTCAACGATCTGGGCTAATTTCTCCCATTCTTCAAGGCTTCTTCCTGCAATACTGGCTACAAGAAGTCTGTCTGGATACTTTTCTTTAACTTTCCTTATTTCATTAACCCACTTTTCTGGCTCTAGCTCTGACATTAATTCAATGGAGTAAAACGAGAAATACTCTCCCTTTATAGCGTTTAATGGGTAAATTACATGCATTCTCGGCTTAGGCTGTGCTCTATGTATTTCAGCATATGTTATGGTCTTGGTGACCGCGCCTGCTGCTCCTGCTTCATAGCATTTGATTATGTGCTCAGCTGTCCTAGTAGGAGTTCCCGAAGCAACTATTAGCGGGTTTTCGAGTACAATACCAGCTATTTCTACCGAGAGATCTACTTTCATCGGAAACCCCCCTAGATCATGTCTAAGTCTTTAAGCACTTTTCTTAGTTTTTCTTTTTCTTCGCTAGATATAGGTCTGAGAGGAGGTCTTACGTAGGCTGTTTCAAGGACGCCCGTCATGACGAGTGCTTCCTTTATTCTAGTCTTATAGTTTCTTACTGGAGGAGCAAAAATTACTTCTACTAGCGGTAGGAGCTCTTCCCATATTTCTTCTGCTTCTTCGTACTTTTTCTCTCCGACAAGCCTGAACATTTCTACCTGCTTGTCTACAGCTATAGTGCCGAATCCTAGTAGTCCTCCGTCTGCTCCGAGCACAAGTGACTCATAGATGAAGTTGTCGTTTCCCGTGAAAACGAAGATTTTTCTTTCAGCTTTCCTTAGAATGCGTACAGTGTCAATAAACTTTTTGGCGTCAAATGAAGCTTCCTTTATTGCTACTACTCCCTCTAGTTC
>QMSB01000164.1 GCA_003650815.1 Thermoprotei archaeon
AGTGCGGGACTGTAATACGTGTTATAGTACATAGAGAGACGGGAGAGATCATAAACATAGATATAGAACCTGTATAGAGGTTGATCGTAAAATGACAGATGAGGAGTTTCTAAGATACCTGAAAAGGAAAGTGGGACTTTGCTACGATTGTAAACATGCTGTTTTTCTTGGGGATGGTGGAGTCTACTGTCGAGTGAAGAGACTGACATACTACACGAGGATTAAAAGATGCCGATTCTATGAGAAATCGTAACTTTTCTGTGTTTTTTATTTAATCTATGTCTCGTATCTCCCCTATGTTTTTCATTTGAATTATACCTCGTATCTTTCTTGAGTTTTTCATTTGTTAAATGTCTCGTATTCTGCCTCTGTTTTCCACCAGATATTTGTCTCGTATATTCATTATGTTTTTCACAGTGTAAGTGTCTCGTATCCATCCTCTGTTTTTCATCTAACTAAGGTCTCGTAATGACATTTTGTTTTTCAATTTATATTTGTCTCATATTTCGTGAATACCCTATGTTTTTCATTCTACATTTGCCTCGTATCCTCAAGCTGTTTTCTATCTTTCTGATGTCTCGTATCCATCCTCTGTTTTTTAATTGTTTATTGTCTCGCATACCCCGATAGTTTTCCAGTACCATGATGTCTCGTACTTTTACGATGTTCTTTATATGAGTTCTGACTCGCATACTTATTGTGTTTTCTACTATTTTATCGGCTCGTATTCAAATTCTGTTTTTCATTCTCGCTAGGTCTCGTACTTCCCTATACTCTATCTTTTCTATCTTTTATATATTTTTCCAGTATTTTGTGCTTAGAGGTGTGCTGACTAACCGTTAGGTATAAATAGGAGATGTCTCAGTATTAGATTGACGGGGGGTATTCCATGAATCCCATAAGTCCTGAGGAGTTTGTAAGGAATATGGAAAGAGCTTTGAAAAAAACTTTGGAGAGGAACTTCGACAGGGCTATTTCACTGTATAATGAGATAGAGTACAGAATTCAGGAGTTTCGCTCAAAGCAAGTCAGGAAAAGTGAGGAAATGAGAGAGAAGGTGGCTAAACTTGGACTTGGATATATCACAAAGTATGTTTCTGAAGATGATATTAAAGCTGAGATACTTGACTTCTATGGATCTGAGTATGGAGATGACTTTGATGCGATTAAGGAGGGAATTGGTGAGGAGGAGTTGAAAAGGGATATGACGGAGTTTGGTGCCCATATCTTAGTTAGTCGTGCCATATCTGGCATTATCAAAGTCCCTGAGTTGGAAGAAGATCTAAAGGAGTATAAGAGGATTAGTGCTAAGCTTGAATCACTATCAAAACTGCTTAGAAAAGTATTCGGGTGTACTAGTGCTACCCCATTAGATCCTGAAACCGAAGTTCACATAATCTATACTACAATAAAGAGGTTGTTCTTTGGTGTCGATGATATCAGAAAAGAGTTAGATGAGATTTTAAAAAGATAGAGAATATGAAGAGTAAAATTTTGTCCTAACACTTTTTCTGCATTTTCATCTTTCTTCTAGTCTCTCTCCTCAATTCATCCGTTTCTTGGTCTATTATTTTACGTGCCCTATCCCACCCTATTATCTCAACTATCTTCATCCACTTATCAAAGTAGTAGCGTATCTCCTTCCTAATATCACAGTTTTCACATGGATAATCTGCTATACCATTCCTGAAATCTTCCCATTTCTTACACGTTAGACATTTTTCTGTGAGTTCGTACCACTTTCTGTAATTTTTTCTAAGTTCCTCTTCCGACACCTTTCCCCACTCCTACTCTATCTTTTTTTACTCTAATCTCTCTTCCATATCCTCTTCTATTTGGTCTACTATTTTAGATGCCTTTTTTACTCCTATTACTCCAAGTAGATTTGCCCACTTTTCAAGGTAGTAGACGATTTTATCCTTTATTGTGCATTTCTCACATGGGTATTCTATTTCCTTTCTCAGGAACTTCTCCCATTTCTCGCATTTATGACATTCTATCGAGAGTTCGTACCATTTTCTGTAAGCCTCTTTAAACGCTATTTCTGACATCTCTCTCCTCTCCTACTTTATCTTTTCCAGTCTCTCTATTAATTCTACTGCCTTTTTCACATAATCGTATAGGTCTAGTCCATACCTTTCTAATCCAAGACATTTCTTTATCAATCCATGTAAGCAGTTCTGCTCTCTCATAATTGCGTCCCATACTATCGTTGTAGTCCTTCCTACTTTTACGTACATTGTCTTCTGTGCTATTGCCATTTCTAATGCCTTTACGTTTTTCTCTCTCAGTTCTAGTTCTCTCTCAATTCGCTTTGTCTCAAGCTCTCTCACGAGGTCAATAGATCTCCTCCTGCGTTCTGGTCTTTTGATCTTCACTTCTGTATTCCTGTAGTAGTTTATGAGTGCCTCTGTTACCAATTCGCTTATCGATCTCCCTGTCTTCTCCGATAAGTCCTTTAGGAATTCCTTTAGGTCAGTTGGGATGTTTACTGATAATGTAGAAGAGCTGACGTACTTCGGTGGTCTTCCAATTCGAGACATATTAGAGTTGAGGTTTTTGTACTTTTATACTTATCTAGTCTTTCCTCTATGTGCTTTTCCTATATGTATGGGACTAGTCTCCATGACCGTTAGGTTTATAAATGTGTTTTTCCTTAGTATTGTGGGTTCGGGTATGTCCGAAAAGTCTGGTGTGGTGATTAAGAGGGGGACTAAGATAGTGTGTCCTCTATGCAAAAGGACTATTGGGGAGTTCATAAAGGATGTTGAATCTGGGGAGTTGCTCGGTACTAGTAATATTGTGATCTATGGTAGGGAGTTGAAGAGTGGGGATGAGATGAAGTGCCCTCACTGTGAGTTTCCATACTGTGTTGATGTGCAGATAGGCAGTATAATAGGAGCGGTAATACATACAGAACATGGTTGGATTCCAGAGCCTCTTAACAATATAGTAATGACTTTACTGATGCCCTTTTTACACGAGAAGGGGTTATGGAAGGAGGAGTGGGATAAGTACCTTTCAAGTGGAAACAATAGATGAATTTTTCTCTCGTATTGCGTTTTCTCTTTGACCGTTAGGTTTATAAGGGAGTTTTTCCCCTATATTGTGGACTAGTCCTCAAGTAATGGGGGTGGGTGAAGGTGAAGTGGGATAGGGGTGAACTACGGGATCTGTACTATGAGCTTAGGGAGTCGGTTTCTAGTCCTACGCTGAGGACTTTCTTCTACTTTCTCGTCAGTAGGGGTGTGATCCCTAACACTAGGTCGGCGTACAAGCGTCTTTC
>QMSB01000165.1 GCA_003650815.1 Thermoprotei archaeon
AAGATTCACTAACGGGACAGAAAAGAAAATAAAGATAAGTGGAGTCCAGGAAATATACTTGCCTAAAGGAGAACACAAAATAGTAGTAGAGTACATGGGCATGAAATACGAGAAAGAAATAAGCCCACAAGAAGACACAACCATACCAGTTAAAGTAGTCTCCAAAACAGAGTACACAGCGATAGGTCTAATAATAGTAACAGCAGGAGGTCTTGGAGGAGTAGTATATGTCTGGAAGAAAAGAGAGAAATCCTGTTGTCTCTGCTGGAGCTATAAGAGAGGCTTTATAATAGTTGACTATCCTTCACCAAAACCAATATTTACAACGTATCATTACTCTCCACAAAAAATCATAGAGGAATTTGTAGGTAGAATGATAGCAGCTCCAGCAGGAGGACCTCTCCCCTTAGTAGCTGATGCACGTAATATAGATAGCCTTATAGTCGCTTGTAGACCGTGCCCTAAGTCCGGTGAACTAGCAATAAAGGAAGTGCCTTTACCTCAGAACTGTGTTTATAGGTGGAGAATACTGGAAGGCCCCGGATACTTTATTTCTCTTGCAGGAGCTCCTCACATACACTCAAATGAAGCAGAGGGACCTTCTGTAATCTATGTTGCACCACCGCCCAGCTCTAATACTAGTCGCTGGGTATTAGAGAAAGCTAAAATAGAGCTTGTAGTAGATGATAGGGAAAATAAGGTAGAAGAACTAGACTCTAAGCCTTATAGGAAAGTTATAGAAATCAGTATAATTGATCCTCTGAGAGTAAGAGATCTAGGAGCTAAGTGCACAGGATATAAAGATAAAGTGAAGTTTACTAAAGAGAAGGAACCTAAGTCATATACTAGTGCAAAAGATAGGGCTACAGAAATATATATTGGAAAAATACAGCCTCTCTTAGATAGTCTAGGAAAGCTTGCTGGAGAAACAAAATATTATTTAGAACAGCTCGGGATAAGAGATTACAGAGACTTTTTAGAGTGTGCTAAAAGAGCTGGAGTAAAAGTAGATGTATCTGAAGAGTTTTTTGAAGGAATATTAGGCGATGTCTGGGAATACGCGAGAAACCAGTTAAAGGATAAGATCCAGTGCTTATTGGCACTTAATTACAATGATTGGGTTAAAGAGTCTCCTAAAATATGGAAAGAGATTCAAGACTTAGTAACCTCTCTTAGAGGATTGCTTAGAATTTATGAAAAAGTAATGCGAGTTTTAAGTAAGTGTGCTAAACTTGAGTGGCGGAAAAAGCGAATAGAAGAAGCTCTAAGTAAGCTACCTCAAGAAGAGAGGAGGAGGCTGAAAGAACTTGAGTCTCTTTTGAGTAGTATGGAGGCATGCTATAGAGACATGAAGGTATCTAGAGAATGTGAACCTTTTGCTAAGTGGGATCCATATACTCCTATTGAAGGAAAAATAGTTAATCCTATTAAATTAAGCCAAAAAGACTCTTTAAGACACATCAACAAGCGGTTAAGCGAACTTGATTATGAGAAAAAGACTTTACTTTACAGACTTAATGAGTTAGAGAAATATAGAAAAATAATTGATCCCCAGAACAGAGAAGATATAGAAGAAGCGGTAAACTATCTCCTAGAGGAAATAGAGCGTCTGAAACATAGAGTACCTCACTTTAATGCTCCATTAGTACTAATTTTGGCAGATAGGCTTAGAAGGCTTAAAAAGGAACTACATACAGTAAGCGATTTTAAAGAAAAGTATTTCAGTATCCTAAATACGTTGCTCCAATATAAACATATTAAAAATCTTTCAGACCTATACTATGATTTCAAAAGAAAGTACAAGGACTACTTATTCCTAAAAGATAGATTAAAAACTGTTGAAAATAAGATAAATATTTTTCAAAAGGCTAAAGACCTAGTCAGAGAAGGTAAAACTTGCTTAACCCTATTTAAGCTTAAGCCTAGACAACTCACTATATTTAAGGCTGAGGCAGAGGACGTCGATGTGCTTAAAGTATGGTGTAAACGAAAAGGTAAAATTACCTCAACTATACTTCATTTCAAAGACTGGGTAGGCTACTACTGGAAAGTAGAGCCCCTAGGATCAAGTGATCCTGGAGGATTCCTCATAACTAAGTGTGGGCAAAGTGTAGCTTATATAGCTCCAAAAGAACCCTGCCTCGTTTTACTCAAGTGCGAGATGTATGATAGTGGTATTCAGGGAGTAGATGGATCTATAGTAGATAGTGTCCTGATAGAAGTAGATGGTGAAGATCCTCTAGAGAAACTTATTCGGCAGAGAGATAGGCTTAAAGAAATATATGATAGAGTTATTGAGGAAAAGGAGACTGCTGAAGGTATAGTTACAACTGCAGAAAACGAAATGGAGCTCTATACTGAGCGATGTCAGCATATAAAGGAAGTGAAATCTATTTGTGATAATATTAAGTGGATTGCCTCAATAATAGTAACTGTACTCAGTCTCGGTGCTGGCAAATTTATAGGCGCAATAGCTGCTCTTGTATCATTAGGAGACGCAATGTACTCTAAGTTTATGGAGACTATGTCTAGAGAGACAATTTCTCTCATAGACGCTGTAGGCGAGGTATCTGCTGAAATAGCAAGTAGTGCTGAAGAATATTTGAAAACCTTAACTAAAAAGGAGAGAGAATTTAGCTTAAGGCTACAGTGGTACAAGTATTTAGCAATGACAGGCTCAGAGGACGAGGCTGCGGAACTCTCTGAAAAAGCGTACAACATTATTGAGGAAATAGATGAAATATCTAAGAAGGCTAGTAGAGGAGAAATTTCTTCCGAAGAAGCGTACAAAGAAATTAGTAGACTGTCCAACGAGCTCTACGAATTATATCCCAGACTTAAAGATCCCTGTATGTTGGCTGAAATAGCCAAAGCTATGTATTCTTTCTACACAACTTATAACGGTAAACTTGAAGAACTAGCCTCCGCTCTAAGAATATACATTGATAAACTTTCAAAAGATATAGAAAGAGCAAAGAGAATATATAGCTATTTAGAACAAGTTAAACTAAATTAAGCTATTTTTTTAAAAAAAAGGTTTTATTTAATTAACAAAATTTATATTTTTATATTAAATACTTAAAGTAACTTAATAATAAGTATTATGGGAATGAAAGACTCTGTTATGGAAGTGAATAAGCCATTAATTGATATTAAACATACTCAAATAGTCTATTCTAAGTACTTAGGTTTTCTCTTGGCAACTCTTTGAGGCTCTTGTATAAGA
>QMSB01000166.1 GCA_003650815.1 Thermoprotei archaeon
ATATTTAATTAATAACCTTCTAATTCTTCGTTTATATTTTAAAATTTCAAAATAATAAGGTTGTACTTTCCCTCTTTTTTAACTTCAATTAATCCCTTTTCAGATAATCTCATAATATGTCGCCATAGAGTGGTCTTGGGTATCTCCAGCTCTCTTCCTATTTCATGTTGGAAAGCCCTCCCTCCACGTTTCTTTAAAAAGTTGATAATTTCTCTATCGACTTCAGATAGTTCTTTTATTACAACTTTGTACCGCATTCTTCTTAATACTATGTACACGATCACTATGGCTACACCGATAAATAATACTAAATAAATTGGGGATAGAAACCAGTAACCGCTTTCCTTCTCCTCGTTTTTCTGTGGGAGAACTATATACTCTACTTCATGACTTCCAGGAGGCATGACTAAGATGAGGTATTCGTTTTCTATAACTTCAAGAGGAGGCTCTGATATTCTAAAGATAAAAGTATTAGACGGCATAAAAATTGTAAATGTAGAATTCGCGTTTACATGAAAGGTCCATATCCTCCCACTTTTATTGGTTAAGCTTTGCGTTAGATAAGTTACGTTAATTTGCTTAGCTTCAAAAGCGTAAACTATTAAAAATGATCCTTCCGCAGTACTTTCCAAATCGTAGTCTAACGGCTCTCCGTTTTCATCTATAACCGTTATAATTTCTGGCTCTCCGCAAAGGCTTAGATTTAATACTCCAGGTTCTTCATTTTTTACTAAGAAAGTAACCTCGACCCACCCGTCTTCGTAAACTAAGAACTTAATACTAGTAATTTCCTGAGCATAAGACCATTGACAAAATAACATGAGCAGTGCGAGCGCCACAAAAAGAACTACCTTATACATAGTAGAAATTAAAGCGGAACTAAATGAAATAATTTTTCCGCAGAATCCCTTATGGACTCTTATCGAGTATTATATGCTGGTGATGCGGATGAGAGTAACTGCCATAATGTTAATATTGATAGTATTAGTGAGCACATTTGCCTATGGGACTACTGTGCTAGCGCAGACTGAGGAAGAGGATCAGATAGCATCATTACAGAAGCTTATAGATAGGTTAAAGAGATTAGATGAACTCTTGAGAAGAAAATTAGAAGAAAATAAAAATAAAATAAAGGAGGAAGACTATGAACGTTTAATTCGAGAACTCGATGCCGCTAAAGCCCTTCTAGAGGAGGCTGAAGACACTTTAGAAGAGGGAGATATTGAAGCAGCGAAGGATTTGCTCAGAAAAGCTGGGGAGAAGTATAAGAGCATAGTCAAGGAAATTTGGGATTTGCTAGATTATGATGAAAAACTGAGAAAGTTAGTAGCGTCCATTAAGAGATGTAGGAGAGTTATAGCTAGACTCGAGAGAATAGCCGACAGGCTAGAAAAGCTCGGAGTAAATGTTACAGAGGCCGAAATAAAACTCAATGAAGCTAAATTCTATTTGGAAGAGGCTGTGGAAGCTCTACGGAATAAGAAATTTGTTAAAGCAGCCGAGTACTGCCGTAAGGCATGGACTAATGTAAAGGAAGCCGCTGATATATTGAAAAGGGCTACAAGAGAATTCTTGGAGAAAAATAAGGACAAGATACTATCGGCTATTGATAGGATAGAGAATTTCTTGGATAAAGCCGCAGAACGCGTTGAAAATAGTAACATGAGCGAAGAAAGGAAAGAAATTGTACTTAAAAAGATAGAGGATTGGAAGAATCAGTTAGAGACTGCGAGAGATAAAGTTGAGGAAGGAAAATACGGAGAAGCTTTAGCGATTGTAAAGAGAGTACTCAGGGAGATAAGGATAGTTTTGAAACACCTTAAACATTAAATTTTTACAATTTTTTACGCATTTTAGCTAATTTCTCCATAAGCTCTTCTTCTTCGAGTGCTTGTCTCTCCTCAGCTGTTAGGTGCTCCGGCAGCCACTCTGGCCTCCGTCCCTCCTTCTTGTAGTATGCCCTTATAGCCCGTCTTAGAGCACCTACAGCTAATATGCCGCAGTGATATTTTATTGCTGGTAAGCCTCCAAGTTCATCGGATATTTGCCTCCACGTGATTTTCCATGCTTCTTTTAAAGGTTTTCCTTTTATTATCTCTGTTAAAACGCTGGCTGCAGCTATATTAGCGGCGCATCCATAACTTTCGAAGCTGGCCTTTTCGACTATATCATCCTTATTGATTTTAAGGTATATAGCTATCATGTCGCCGCAGGCAAGGCTTCCAGCAGTAGCGGATATTGTGGCATCCTCCATCCTACCCAAGTTTTTAGGATTTCTGAAAAGCTCTAGTACTTTAGGACTATACGGTAAAGGTATTCTGCTGGCCATTCTATACCTCCCTCGGTTTAGCGGAGCTTATCATTCTAATCCTCTCCACCGCTTTAGGCACCACTTCCAAAGTGTACTCTATATCTTCGATAGTATGTTCCGGATCTACCTTAAATAATATGCTTCCATGAGCCTCTTCGTATTTCCTGCCTATAGCCACTAGAACATGGCTGGGCTCTAAAACCCTAGTAGTACAGGCGCTCCCACTGGAGACGTATACTCCATTAAAACTGAACTCTATTGTAAGTGCTTCTCCTTCACAGTACAGAAAACTTAAGTTAACGTTATCTGGAGCACGGCGTTCCCCTTTAGGCCCGTTAAGTATAACGTAGGGCACTTTATCCATTATACCCTCGATGAGCATATCTCTAAGTTTCCTCATATGGTTTACCTTCTCCTCGAAATTAGTGAATCTAATTTCAGCCGCCTTAGCGAAGCCAACCACTAAAGGAACGTTCTCAACTCCAGGCCAATACTCTTGAGTACTCAACTGCCCATAGATTATTTTCTCTAAATCTACTCCTTCCTTTAAGTATAGAACTCCTACTCCTCTAGGTCCTTTGATTTTATGGCTGCTGAGAGTAGCCATATCCAAGTCGAGTTTTGTTAGGTCTAGCGGTATTCTGCCGTAGGCGTCTACGACGTCGCTATGGATTATAGTGTTTGGATTTTTATCACGGATTTTCTCTATGATTTCTCTTAGTCTTTGTATAGTACCTATTTCATGGTTTACATACCCAATACTAACTAGTACGGTATCATCATCTACAAAACTTTCCAGGGTGTCGGGATCTGCGAAGCCTTCGCTATCTACCGGTATCTCTACTATTTTAAAACCAGTTTTTTCTAGCTCTTTTGCTGGAAATATAACGCTCAAA
>QMSB01000167.1 GCA_003650815.1 Thermoprotei archaeon
CAATAGAACAGTCGTAGTCTTTAGGAGAGATCTTTTGAGAAAAGAGACCTTAAAGCTAGAAGAATTCATCGGCAATGTGGAGAACATAGTAGAGGATATTCAGAAAACTCTCTTCAATAGAGCTAAGGAGCTCCTTGAGAAATTCACGACGAGAGTTAAAGACTTCAATGAATTTAAAGAAATAATTGAAAAGAAGGGAGGCTTTGTTGTAGCTCCATGGTGCGGAACACTTGAATGCGAAGAAGCCATTAAAGAGGAAACAGGAGCAACAGTCCGCGTAATACCATTCGATCAACCTGAAATAGATGCTCCGTGCGTCTACTGCGGATCTAAAGCGAAGTTCATAGCGTATTTCGCTAAAAGCTACTAGCCACCAGACACTATTGGAAGGACTGTGATTTTATCCCCCTCTTTTAACACATAGTTCTCCGGCAGAGCTTCAGCATTCTTTATCACAATGGATCTAGTAGAGTCTATTTTGAGAACCTCCATTAGTTTCTTGACAGTAGTCCCCTCGGGTAGCTCTAATTCAACGGTTTCTCCTCGAGCAAGTATCTTCACTGAGACTCTCACGAAGTGATAAAAATAGCAAGAAATATTAGTCTACTGGCTAACTAATTCGCGGGTGATGAAAGGGAAGAGAACGGAACTTGTGAAGAAAGGTACCAAAGCTGATTATTGCTCTGACTAGCTCTGAGATATGCAGAGACCGTGGAAACTAATCATGACTAGTATGTCATATTGTTTGTGTTAAAATGAAACTACATATTTAAAAAGCTTAAATTGAAAATTATTAAATTATCTTTGCTCTGTTTCTTTCGGAGAGACCAGCTTAGATATTTTCTCTAGTGGTGTTATTAGTTTGAATAATTCCATTGGGAGTACTATTTTTGTTGATGGAGCGGATGCTACGTCTTTTAGTGCCTCTAAGTACTGTAGTAGTAGTGTTCTATTATCCAGAGTTCTAGCTGTGTCATTTATCATTTTTAATGCTGTTGCTATACCTTCTGCTCTTAGAATTGCGGCTTGTTTGTCTCCTTCAGCTCTTAGTATTCTAGACTGTTTTTCTCCCTCTGCTTTCAGTATTGCTGCTTCTTTTTCTCCCTCAGCTACTCTAATTGCTGCCTCCTTTTTGCCTTCCGCCTCAGTGACCATAGCTCTTCTGTTTCTTTCAGCGCTCATCTGCTTGATCATGGCTTCCTGCACTGCTCTCGGCGGGAGAATCTCCCGTATTTCTACTGCCGTCACCTTCACTCCCCATCTTGCTGTGACTTCGTCTAGTTTTGTTCGAAGAACTTCATTTATGTACTCTCTTCTTGCTAGTACTTGGTCTAAGTCTATGTCGCCGACAACTGCTCTTAGTGTTGTTGTGGCTATACCGATTGCTGCTCCTCTGAAGTCGCTTACTTCGAGTACACTTCTCCTCGGATCCACTACTCTGAAGTATATTAGGAAGTCTATGTCTACTGGCGCGTTATCTTTGGTAATACAGGTCTGTCGAGTAACTTCTATGTACTGTTCTCTCAAGTCAACTACTATTCCTCTATCGATGAAAGGTACAAGGAATATTAGTCCAGGGCCTTTAACCGCTATTACTCTGCCGAGTCTGAAGACTACTACTCGCTGATACTCAGGGACTATTCGTATACCGGAGGCGATTACTGCTAGTAGTATTATTAGGGCGAAGAGCAGTATTATGAGCTCTACGGACGGAATTAGAGGAAGTAGTTCTTGTAAGAAAAGTAGTGCCACTATCACCACTATGTACTTACTTGAAGCAGTATTTATTGCTTACTTTTTATTGAAATTATTGCTAAGTTGAAGATTTTTGTTTTTCTACAACCAGTGTTAGACCTGAAATTTCTTTGACAACTATTTTCTCGCCTTTCCTAATGACTTCATCTGATATTGCGCTCCATTCCTCGTTCTCGACAAATACTACTCCCTGTTTCCCAGGACCTATGTCTGTTTTAGCGTACCCGATTTTTCCTACAAGTCTTTTTTCAAGAGACTCTACGGGCATTTTGAGAGCCTTACTCGCTTTGATTACTACTAGTAGTATTATAGAAGACACGACAGCTGTGAAAAAGGCTAGCGGGGGAATATAGGTCCAGGGGTCTATGTATGGCTGGCTGAAGGCTTCAGCTATGACGGCGAGAGTAAGTAGGGCTACGCCTGCGATACCGAAGACTTGTAGTCCCGGCTTTTTAAGCTCTAAGACTATAGAGAAGATTCCTAGAGCGATGAGGACTAAGGATAGTATTCTCCAGCCGATTATTCCCATAGCGTAGAGAGATAGTGCTACTAAGAAGCCTCCGAGAAGCCCCCATCCCTGGAAACCTGTGACCTTTACTTCCAGCAGTATAAGTAGTATTCCGGTGATCAGCATTACTAGGGAGACTGCTGGATCAAATATTAGCGCAGCTATCTCTATTGTTAGATCAGGCTCTACTTTAATGATGCTTACTCCACTTAAGCCGAGCTTCTCAAGTACTTCGCTTAAAGACTCTGCTTTCCCTGAGACTAGTCCTATTTCTAGTGCTTCCTCTGTAGTGAAAGCTCTACTTTTGTACACCATTTCTTCAAGTGCCTTAACTGCCTTCTTACCGAGCCCTCTCTTCTCCGCCAAACTCTTTATGCGTGCTTTAACATACTCTACTATCTTAGTCTCGTAGGGATAGGGCTTACAGGCTCCTATGACCGCGCCGCTTCCCATAAAAATCTCATTAGTGCTTACAGCTATGATAGCTCCCGCTGAGACCGCCTTAGCTCCCGGTGGAACCCAGGCGATCTTAGGGCAAGCACACTTCGATAATTCTTTGACAATTGAGTCCATGGAGTGAATATAGCCCCCGTAAGTATCAATAACGATTATTAGGCAGGCTGCAGAGTACTCATTTGCCTTAGATACTGCTCTCGCCACCAATAGATAGGCTCCTTCATCTATTTTCTGTCTGAGCTCGACTACTACAACTGTTTTAGGCTTAGACAATAGGAGTGAAGCAGATATCAGTGCTAAAATTATGAATAACAGTAAGGCTGGAGACCTACTTCTCATCTATTAGATATTTTGAGGCACTAGGATATTTCTGTGACTGTTGTTAGTACCTATAGTAAAAATTTTATTTAATGTAGGAGACTAATAGATTGTGAAGCTTAAATATACTACTG
>QMSB01000168.1 GCA_003650815.1 Thermoprotei archaeon
AAAATGGAGTTATTCACTAAAAAATATTAATTTAAGACTATACGAAAACTTTATATGTAATTAGCGAGCGTAGAGAACCGATAGGAGGTGATGCATATAAGTAAATATGCTTCACTTCCTGTAATTTTCTTAATAGCTTCACTAGTGTGTGCATCACTATTTAATCCAGTTTACGGCCAGCCGTCGTGGTTTAAGCCAGGCTCAAAGATAAAGATATACTTTAATGAAAAAATCGGTAAAGAGAGCCTCAAGGGAGTACTCTACATGGAGCTCGTTAAGTATGTTAGCAAAGGTGTTATTCAGACAAAGTTTCACTATGAGTTAGAAAGCGGTAAAACAGGCGACTTTGAGGAAAATATATCACCTGAGAACCTTAAGGGGCTGACTTTTGGAGAGATCCCCGTGTATTTTGGTCAGCTAAAACCTGGGCAGAAAATAGAGTTTGTTAGAACAATGATGGGGCAGGAGCTGGGTGCGATTATTCACGGTAAGCGCTATGCTGTAGCTAGAGTATATCCTATAGTACGGCTCGTAGTATCTAGTAAGATCACTTATAGAGGTAGACCAGCCTACAAACTAACTCTAGATAAGTATACTATAACTAAGAGTGTTTCACACCCTCTCTCAAGCCACAAAAGCTGGGGTATTAAGTGG
The DNA here is from genome assembly GCA_003650815.1 of Thermoprotei archaeon. Lineage (GTDB taxonomy): Archaea > Thermoproteota > Thermoprotei > Thermofilales > B15-G2 > B15-G2. Next base: position 655 of record QMSB01000168.1, read on the forward strand.
TATTCTTCAGGAAACAAGGCTTTTCTCCAAATAACTTTTAGAGATACTCTTCATAAGAAAACGTACTATGTCTGTGTATACGAGGAAGTATTTAGGGAACTCTCCATAATAGTTGATGCTGAAACAGGATTCGTTATAGAAGCTAAAGCAGACTCCACACTTATTGAGAAAAAGTGTTTAAGGTCAGGAGGAGTATGCTCTTCTCCAGATGTTTTAAAGGAGACACGGCGCCTAGACATATATGGTGAAATCAGAGTAGTCGTCGGAGAAGAGTATGGTAATATAGAGTTTATAGTAGAGGAAGACTTTGACTACACTAAAGAAAGTTTTAAAACAGCTCCTCTTACTACAGAGATAAAGATAATTCACTTAGGTACTAAGAAGGAGAAAGTAATTAAGCCTAGTAATGGAGTAGTAAACGCCAGCGACCTTCTAATAGAGTCTAATGGAAAAGTGCTCGAAGGTAAGTATAAGATGATTATTGAAGACAAGTCTCTAGGCTATAGTGAGTACCGGTACTATAAAACGGAGCACCGCTTCCCTCCAGTAGTGATCTGGTATAATGTGTTAAAGGAAGAGACTTCTAGTGGAAAACACATGTATCGCATTAAGATACTCAGAACAGTCAATGCTAGAGTATCTACTTTCTCAGCTAATATTTTCGAGAAATCTCCTCTCGACATTACTGGTGGAGCTAAAGTAAAGCTTAGAACAGTTATTGCTTGGGATAAGTTAATACACTATAGTGTATACAGCTTTCTCCTCGAAGTAGGAGAGCCTTTGGCGGCAATTGCTATCAAAAATATGCCAGTCTACTATGGTACAGGAAAATGTGAATATAAACCAGGCTTATGGCAACATATCAATCTTGCATTCGATGCAGCTAGTGTCTATAGCTTCTGGTCGGATAAAGGCTTCACGGGAGACTTAGAGGGAGTATTTCATGAATATGGACATGCTGTGAGAGAAAATGTTTGGAAAGATCCTAGCATATTCTTTAGGTTGTATAAACTCGGCGGGCCACATCCTTCTACATATGTTCCATGTAGCTCAGAATACGTGGCGTTTGATGAGGGTCATAGCTGGTTTTTTGCTTCGCTTATGTTGAAGTATGTTAAGGAGAAGATGAGTTCTCTCTACGATGTACCCTTACCAAAGGTAGAAATGTATACTGGAGACCTCTATGAGAATACTAAACATAAGGGAGAACTTGTTGAAGGAAGAGTAGCAGGATTCCTACTAAACCTTTTGCCCAGCGACCCTGTTAAAGCGTATTCTCAGTTCCTCAAGATCACGAAGGCTGGAAAAGCAATAGGATTTTTCAGTAGTCCCAGGCCTGTGAGAACTATTAGAGAATGGATTGCCTTCGCGTATAAGCAGAGACCTGATTTAAGAGAAACTATAGTCATTTTATGTGATAAATATAATATACAGCACTTCCTTCACTCTACAGCTAAGAGCGGTATTCAAGGACGACTAGCTCTCGTATCAGTTTGGTGGAGTGGAGAATATATTAAAGGTGGAAAGAAAGTAGTGCTTAGTCAAACACAGATTATTGGAGTAATTGTCTCTGAAGGAGATGTTTTCCGCACCTTTTGGTGGGCTGGTAGAGTACTCTTCGAAAACGCTGATATACACTGTTGTCCTGAAACAGAAATAAAGTTTAAGAAAAACGAGATAGTTGTCGTTAAAGGTGAAGTACTTGTAAGTACTTCTGGACGCGTTAGCTGGTTAAGAGTATCCGCGGGGAAATCAATCAAAGTATCTGACTTTAAGAGCAAAGTATTGATCAAAGTCAGCGAGAATAATATATCAGTTGCTGTTTATGAGGGATCAGTACGCGTGAAAACTTCGAATAAAGTAGTAGTGTTAACTAAAGGGAAAATGCTTGTAGCTCACGGTACTGAATACAGTATTAAGTCCTTTAAAGTATCTGAAATCAAGTTAGCTTCAGCACCCTCAGCTAAATTAACAGTCTTACCTAGTAAAGCTACTTTTAGTGAGCCTGTAGAAGTAAAAGTAGAAACAAACTCTACTAACTACAACTTAGTAGTTTTAGCATATAATAAGGATCTTAGTGAAGGCTTTGTCTTATATAACTCAACTCCCACTGGTAAAGTTACTAGTATTACTGTTAGTAAACTACCTGTAGGAAACTATACCCTAGTAGCCGTCCTCCAATCACCTGACGCAATTGTAGGCAGTGAATCAAGTACCGTTATGCTAACAATTACTAAAAGCAAACCTACGGTATCGATCTCAGTCTCGAAGACTACTGTAAGTAAAGGCGAGGAGGTGGTTATTAAAGGGAATGTTACTAAGTATTTTGGGGAATTGTTGATTAATATGACTTCTCCTTCGGGGGAAATGTTTACTAAGAAGATAGAGGTTGAAGAAAAATCGTTTACTACTACAGTTAAGTTAGGTGAAGCAGGCAAGTGGACTATAGTAGCAGTAATACCTGAGACAAGAAACAATTACGCAGCTCTCTCTAATAC
>QMSB01000169.1 GCA_003650815.1 Thermoprotei archaeon
ATTATCCATACTATGAAGCTTAATATATAACCTTTAATCTTCTCTTTCTCTATTTCAGTTTTGATATTATTTATATGTGTTCGCTGTCTCATTAATTTATTGTATAATTTTCTATTCTTCTTTTTAATGGCTTTTTCTTTACTTCTCTCCCATTCTATAATTTTTCGTGTTAAATAATTAATTTTATTATAGTCAACAATTAGTGTATTTAATGTAACTGAGGCTAGCAAAAGTAGGGCTATAATGCTAGATGAAACTACGATAAATATTTCGTAAGACTGCATATATAAACCCAATAGGACACGTCGTATGCTTTCCACTAGACTACTATAAATGTGCTCTAACTCTAAATACATGTGGCTCTCGTATATTACTTTAATTTATGCAGCTTTTATATGTTATGCACTCGCTTCTTTTCATTTTATTTCGATTAAGTATGTAAAAATCCATTAGTAATGTCTATTGTGATCTGCAATGCGATGATCTAATAAATTAACGAAGTTAAGGCGTACAGCTAAGATTTAAAGAAAGGAGCTTACATAGAAATTTGCAAAGATTGCAGCTGAATAATCCCGTAGCTATGAAAGCCGATTTACAATAAGATGAAAAGTTTAAATATGAGCTAAGCTAATGTGTCTTCGCAGTGGGTGAGAAAATATGTCCTCTGAGAAACCTCACTTAAACTTAGTAATAATAGGCCATGTAGACCACGGTAAATCCACATTAACAGGGCATCTGCTATTTCTCACTGGCCACGTAGACGAGAGAAAGATAAGAGAACTAGAGGAGCTAGCTAAAAAGACTGGTAAAGAGTTCGCTAAATGGGCGTGGATCCTAGATACCTACAAGGAGGAGAGAGAGCGAGACATGACCATTGACTTATCTTTCTTCAAGTTCGAGACTAAAAAGTACTTCTTCACGCTAATAGATTGCCCAGGACACAGAGACTTCGTAAAGAACATGGTAACAGGAGCCTCTCAGGCAGACTGTGCTATTCTTGTAGTCTCTGCTAAGCAAGGAGAATATGAGGCTGGAACAAGCCTAGCTGGACAGACAAGAGAACATATATTCCTTGCAAAAACTATGGGAATAAACCAGATAGTAGTAGCAATTAACAAAATGGATACAGTTAACTGGAGCCAAGAACGTTACGAGGAAGTAAAGCAAGGAGTAAGTAAGCTACTTAAAATGGTCGGATATAAGGTAGATAAAATACATTTTGTGCCTGTCTCCGCATATTACGGCGATAACCTAGTGAAGCCTAGCCCTAATATGCCTTGGTACAAAGGTCCAACACTTATAGAGGCTTTAGACACATTTGAGCCTCCTCCTAGACCAGTAGATAAGCCTCTGAGAATACCTATACAAGACGTATACTCTATAACAGGCGTTGGAACAGTTCCAGTAGGGCGTGTAGAGACAGGAGTACTAAAAGTAGGAGACACAGTAGTTTTCATGCCACCTAATAAGAAGGGCGAGGTAAAGTCGATAGAAACTCATCATGTGCGAATAGAGAAAGCCTTGCCAGGAGATAATATTGGATTTAATGTCAAAGGAATAGCTAGAGCAGAGCTTAGAAGAGGAGATGTTTGCGGGCACCCCACGTCACCGCCTACCGTAGCTGAAGAGTTTACGGCTAGAATAATAATATTGTATCATCCGACAGCGATAGGCGCTGGATACACTCCGGTTCTTCACATTCACACAGCCACAGTACCTGTTAGATTCGCTGAATTAATTAAGAAACTCGACACTAGAACTGGTGCAACTATAGAAGAGCACCCATCTTACTTAAAGACAGGCGAAGCAGCAATAGTTAAATTGAAACCTTTAAAACCAGTAGTAGTCGAAAAGTATTCAGACTTCCCACCGCTAGGACGATTTGCTATAAGAGATTCTGGAAGAACAATAGCAGCAGGAGTAGTAATTGATGTTAAACCAGCCAAGATAGGCAAGTAAAGAGTAAGGGGATAACTAGTGCCTCGCATTGTACGAATAAAACTATACGGGACGTCACCCAAGGACCTGAACACAGTATGTGAAGAAATAAGGAGAGTTGCTAGAAAAACGGGAGTAAAGATAAGGGGGCCTATACCGCTACCTACGAAGAGACTAGTAGTAACCGTTCGCAGGGCTCCCTCAGGACAAGGAACACACACATTCGACAAGTGGGAAATGAGGATACACAAGCGAATAATCGACATGGACGCCGATGAACGTGCCATAAGGCAGTTAATGAGAATAAGAATACCAGAGTCAGTGCATGTAGAACTAGAAATGAGATGAATTTTATCACATCTAAACCATCTTTAGTAGTTTATTTTCAATGAATCATACAATAATAGTAAATATAGCGGTAGTATAATATTAATGTCTTTTAAGAGTACATAGAGTTTGATTGAATAACACTCATTTCTAGGAATTTTCTGGGCTCTTATGGTTTATCCTCCGAGGCAACTATAACATTTATATTGAAGATAGATGAAGAAAGATCTATCGTCTCTAAACTAAACTTCCATTTAAGGAAATGTTTATTTAAAAACGATAGGAGTTCAAGGCACTTTTAGGGGTACTCCACTATTATTTCATTAATCCCACATAGAATTAACTTGTCTGAGCCTCAAGTTGTCAAAGGTGAGGCACTTTGGGTAAAGGGGGTATCTGGAGATAGAAACGAATATATTCTTCTTCAGTCAAATGAAAAGTGCCGGGGTGGCCGAGTGGTCCAAGGCGTCGGCCTTGAGACCTCCTTAGAGAAAGCCGATGGCCCTACGGGCCGCGTGGGTTCAAATCCCACCCCCGGCGCCACAATTCTCTAAGGTGCTGACAGCTTAAGGTTTTGGCGGGGGTCCGTTCTTTAGTATAATGGCATGTGCAGAACCTACTTTATGCTAAGAGAGCGGACCCCAGTAGAAGTAGTGCTCTACGCAATATACCTCTATCTCTCAGACCCAGAGCCTAAGACAAACAGCAAGAACACTAACATCAATAGGCGTGAAAAGAAGCCGTGAAGCAGTTAGAAAATAGGTATCACAGCTATGTTGAGTGCTTTATATGCGCGATTAAAGATAGGTTAAGGGGCTTTAATGCTTATTTCCTTCGCCTCGCAAGCTTCTAGAC
>QMSB01000170.1 GCA_003650815.1 Thermoprotei archaeon
GAGAACTCTACTTAAGTTAGCTGAAAAAGGAGCTCTCGTGTACTATTCTCACTTAAGATATACTACGCACCCACATGTCTCAGCCTGCCATATCTGGGAGGAACTTTTCGGAGTAAAGCCTTTACTAAAAGCTGGGCTCAGAGCAGAAGTAGCAGACTACCTCTACATAAAGTTCGATGACTGGGTGCTAAGAATACCCGAGGTCAGAAAAGACTTAGGGAGCACAGGCTTTTATCCGGTAGACGCTAGACCTATAGGCTTTGCGTACAGAAAACCAGTGTTCTTTGAATCACAGAGAGGTAAGGGATTTACTGTGCTTTCAGCTCACCCAATAGAACTACACTTAGCTTATAGCAGTCTCTACAGCAACGCCTACAAGCTATACGAGAGACTATCACTAAAAGCCGGAGTAAAGCCTTTCTACAAGGCGCAGAATCCAGCTATTCAAGTTAAGTACTGGCTCAAGAAAGGAGAGCCAAAAATAGTCTTCCTGCTAAACCATTCATATACTCCATTGAAGACGAGACTCGTAGGCGAAATAATATGGGGTGAAGGCAGAAAGGAAAATGGTTTAATAGAGCTGAAGCCTAAGAGCGCAATAGTACTAGAGCTCTGACATATTAAGTAGTTCCTAAAGTAAGTAGTCATATATTTCAGTTTCAGCAAGTGACTGAGAAAACACGCATCCACGATCTTTCTTAGATTGTTACAAACACTACAGTTTTCCATCATCTGTATACCGTTAAGCCAGAAAGCTTGCCCCTTCTACTGGAACACAGACTAGTACACCTGTTCTAGGTTTAGAACATTTATCGTAGTATTCTCTATAGAGCGCTTCGACGACTTTCTTAACATATTTTTCATGAACTAGTGCTATTACACAGCCTCCTAGTCCAGCTCCAGCTAACTGTGCTCCAACTACTCCTTCTTGCTTCAAGAGAAGGTCTACGAGATAGTCTGTCTCTCTGATACTGCACCGATATGCGCCCGGCTGTCTAAATAACTGTTTATTTGGATGATCATCTGGCAGACTGATCAAATGCTCTAGATATTCATCACTAGCGCTCCACTCCCACTCTTCTTCTCTGCTATCACGGTACTTAACCACTCTGTCTCCGTCGTGAGAAATTTTCATAAGCTCGCCGAATTCCTCCACGTCACCTCTTGAAAGTACATCGTATACTATTCTGCTTCTCTCACACTCCGCTATTCCAAAGAGACACACGTCTCTTATATAATATCCCTCGGGAGGCTCTTTATGCTCTCTGAAAATCCGCATTAATTTTTCTCTCATTTCAGGAAGTTGCTTCAAAAGCTCTTCTCTGCTAGCTCTTAGAGGGAGTTCTTTTACCATAGAGTATATTGTATTTAAGTCGAAGTTGAGTGTATTTATATCTCTCAAATACCTAACTTTCGAGAGAATATCTGGGCACTTTTTCTTAAGTATCATGAATCCTATTTCATAGCACGCTACTCTCTGATTAAAAATATCTTTAGCACCAGTCATCTTCTTCGCTTCTACGAATGAATTACACACTAGAATTCTATAATTACTAGGAAACTTCGCGTAGCTTACTCTCAGAGGAAAGAAACCTATATGTGAAACATATCCTGCTTTACTCCATATCATTGCTGCGTGGTCGCCGCATCCTCCGCGAGTTCCAACATACCATTCCCCGTAGCCACACAGTTCTACTAACCTCCGCTTAGAAATTATTAGCCTATTTGCAGCAACAGTAGCCAAGTAAGTAGCGACTACGAGCGCGGAAGAAGAGGATAGTCCAGCCGACATGGGTATGTCTCCGTAAAACAACATGTCTAAACCACGCAGCTTATTTACAAAGCTGCTGTCATCGAGCCTGTAGTACTCCTGGAGATATACTACTGTCTTCACATAGTTGATCCAAGATTTTTCTTCTCCTCTCCTAGTTCTCTCCTCATATTTTTCTTGAGTCCACTTTCTCCAATCCTCTATGCTAGAGATCTTCCTCTTCGGTATTTCTTCACTAAGCCTAAATGAGCCTCCAGGAAACTCTTCGGAGTGAAAGTTCTCTACCACAAACTTATCGTCATTGCGTGGAGACGCCACTAATACTACTTCCTTATTGAACACAATGGGATTAACATAACCTCCTCTATGGTCAACATGCCTTCCCATCAGATTTACTCTTCCAGGGACTCTAACCAAGAAAAGTTTCCTTGAACCAAATACTTCCTCAAATCTGTCGAGAACACGGAGGTAGACTTCTCTTCGCTCTGAAATGATCTCACTATAGTTTCCGAAGAACTTAGATAAGTCGATGACTTCTTTCTCAAGCCTAGACCTGAGAACACGAATATCGAGAGGAGCAGGATATTTTATTGCGTCTATTTTCGGGTAATTTTCTTCAATTATCTGTCCTTTCAGCACCTCGCCCGATATACTGCAGTTAGGCTCGACAACACAGTTTACTAATGTACTGTCCTTGATAAGCGAGTTAGGACCTATAATACTGTTTTCCAGAGTAGAGTTTACTACTCGTGATCCATTAGTGAATACCTTTTCCTTAAAGAAAACTCTGTCCTTTATCACTATTCTCGACGCAGCCACGTAGATAAACTTCTACAGCACAATTTATGTCTTTAAGTCTGTAAATATCAGCCTAAAGTGATTATGTGACTTGTAAACAGAACTTTTTCCAGTAACCAGTAATCATTTCAAGCAGTTTTTCAAAGTCAATCAAGTCTATCGCCGAAATTGATAACTGCTTTAGTTCACTAAACTTCACTACAAATAACACTGCTGCTTCTAGAACCCTCTTTCATTCTACTGGTATAAAATCTGTATAAAATGCTTGGAGAGGGGTTGGGGAGGGTTTTGTGTTTTGAGACTAGTATTTCTTTTCAAGGGGTTCAAGCACCCCTACGGCTCCCCCACCACTACCCCACTAGCCCCTTCAATCACATAACCAAAATAACCCACCCAAACCCCTAAAGCAGAAAGAAGGGGGTCTAATCTGACATAGCGAGAGATAGAGAAATGAGTATCTTCCAACGAGGGTGCTGTAAGTACTTCGCTTTCAGAAGGCGCTAGTACGTCACCTTTATGGATTACTTCA
>QMSB01000171.1 GCA_003650815.1 Thermoprotei archaeon
ACATAAATCAAGGGCTCTAATTGCTTAACAAATCTTTCTGCTGAAGGCCTCTCATCGGGGTCAGTGTACGTAGCTTCTTCTACTAGTCTTCTAAGCCTATAGTCTTCTATATCCCTTGAGTAAGGCTTTCCAGTCAGTATTTCTGCTAATATTACTCCTAGGCTGTAGACGTCGCTTTTCTCACTGTACTCACCACTCCACACTTCTGGAGCAGTATAAACTGGAGTACCCCATATGGCTGATGATCTGCTATATGTCTCTGCCTTGAATTTAGCGAAGCCGAAGTCACATATCTTTGGTACTCCTTTCTCATCTATGAGAATATTTTCTGGCTTAAGATCTAAGTGTACTATTCCCTGCGCATGTAGTCTTGCTATAGCTCTAGCTACTTCAATAAGTATCATCACTAGTCTTTCTTTAGGCGCTCCCTTTAAGAGAAGCTTTCTCAGTGTCTGAGGACAGTACTCCATAGCTATGTATATTAAGTCTTTTCCCTCATCTACTCCAGCATCATATACTTCTATCACATTGGGGTCTTCCGGTATTTTCCTAGCTTCCTCCCTAAAGTGTTTTTCAGCACTAGGATACGGTTTCCTTATCTCTGGTCTGAGTATTTTCAAAGCTACTTTCCTTTTAGTGTATATGTGTTCAGCTAAATATACGCTGGATACTCCTCCAGCACCAATAAAACCTATTATCTTATATCGCTCGTCTATAATATCGCCTATTTTAACGAAATCACATCTGTGTTCTGTAAGCCTCAATGTAGGAGTCTCAGTAATATCTCCCTGCTCCACCATTATTTATCCGGTATCCGAAAAAATATACATCTAACTCCCCGCCGAAGTCTAATTGACTAAAGACAGGTTATCGCTTAAATAGCTCACAAGCCTATATTAAATACCTTGTCTCCATTAGCAGTCTTATCTGGCTGTTCAAGACCACTTGAATGGATAGTATTTAGCGAGGGGGTTTCTTAGGGCCTGTGCTAGTTTCTTTGGCTCCTGTCTTATGTGTTCTTCAAGAGGCTTAAGCTGTACCGGTGTTTCTAGACTCCATTTTAAGTGCTTAAGAATTTCTCTTCTTGTTTCCTTTTCCTGTTTTACTAAGGTTAGTCTAGGTAATAGTGTTTTGAGAAGGGGTGGTGCGAAGAGAAGTGTTAGGTCTTTTACTAAGCCGAATTCGCCTCTATGTAAGTAGCCTATGTGAGGGCTTAGTTTCGCTTTAATTATTGCTGCTGCTAGTTCTGCTTGTAGGAATAGTAGAGCGTATTCTACTTCGTTTAACATGCTTGCTTTCCTAAGGTATTCGTTAAGAGTATTTACCGCTAAGATGTAGTCTGTTTTCCAGTGACGCGTGTCTGTTGTTTCACCTACTAGCTGTCTTATGTTGTGTACTGTTGCTTCAGCTATTTTCTCATGATATTCTGTGGAATATTTCATAGAGTAGTATTGGCTTAAAACATACTCTACTCCACCTAGCTGAATCTGGTTTAGTACTACTATTCTCTTTTTCTCAAAGTCTACTGCTACTATTGGTATGTTGTGTACAGTTGCTAGTGTGAGGGCTGAGGCTGTTATTGTTCCAGTTGTTTCTAGTGCTATGTAGTCTACTTGAAGGGCTGCTTTCTCGACTGCTTTCGGCAGGTGTTTTACTTCTATGCGGAATCTTTGGCTGACTGTGCTCAGCTTGTATTCTCCTGTTATCCATAGTCTTTTCATGTTTCCACCAGATATGGCTCATAGGGCTTGTTTTCTGTGAGAGATAAGTAGAGTTTTTCTGCTTGAATGTAGATCTTTTCCTTTAATGTAGTACCTCTTGTCTTCAGATTTAACTTATGGTATACTGTATTGGAGACTGTTTTTCTGCCTACATGGTTTAAGTATATTTTTGTTCCTTCGCGTACATAGTGTTTGCTTGGGTCTAGTTTTCTGTTTAGGCAAAGGGCTATTACTGGGGACTCGACTACTATTGGTCTGAATTCTTCGGCTAAGTCTAGTACTAGTGATGGTCTAGTTGAGCGTGGCTCGTGTAGTATTCCTAGTCGAGGATCTAGTCCAGCGGTCTGTATGGCTGAGGAGCATATTTTGTAGAGTATTGTTGATGCGTAGCCTAGTGCTGCGCTGAAGTAGTCTCTAGGAGGTCTTCTAGTCCGGTAATGGAACTCATATTCTAGTGGCAGTATTTTCTTGAGGATACTGTAGTATTCTTTAGTGAGCTCAGCTTCAATAATCATAATAGAGTTCCGGCCAGCCGCTGTCTCTAACAGGGGTAGTTTTTCTGCTAGCAGAGACCCGTATTCTTGTGCAATATTAGAGTCTATGGCTTTGAGTACAGCTAGTCTGTTTAAGGCGCATGCTTTGATGAAGGCTTTAGCTAGGTCTGCTAGGCCAAGTGTAGCTGTCTTAAGGAGACTTTCAGAAGCCTTTCTCCTAGCTTCTGGGCCCGCTAAGTAGGCTTCGCCTTTTCTGGTTCTCAGACATATTTTTGTTCCTTCCTCAAGTGTTTTTAGGAGAGCTTTTACTTCAATTGACCCCTCTCCTTCAAGTATCAGTACTTCTTTCTCTTTGATCCAGTAAGTGTTTTTATCATAGGTTACTCTAGGAGGGTCTTTGTGTAGCCTATACGTGTGGGCTGAGATTATCATAGTGTCAGGGGGTGTTCTATGAAGTGGTATAGTTCTCCAGCGACTTCTATGGGGTTTACTGGTTTTAAGAATTCTTCGACATAAGACCTGTATTCTTCCGGTCTTACATGTAGGCTTCTGAAGACTTCTTTAGGAAGACCTTCTTTAACTGCTTCTCTTAAATCTATTATTCTTTTTAGTCCTGAAGGGAGTTCTAGTGAGACAGCTCCTCTAATAGCTACTTCCAGTACTGGCTCATCTGGGCTCGGTGAGAGTCCTAGACTAGAGTAGGCTTCAAGTAGTGTTTTCCCGTCTAGCTCTTTTAAGGGAGTAGAGGCTTTCTCGTCTCTAGTTTTCACTATGATTCCGGTTTTTCCGTCAACTAAGCGCTTTACTTTAAGTCCTTCATAAGACTCTAAGTCTTCTTCAGCGAGAGTAGTTGTCGCTGTGAGCTCGTGTCTAGGGGAAA
>QMSB01000172.1 GCA_003650815.1 Thermoprotei archaeon
ATATATTATATTATATTTTATGATTATATTAGTGCTTGAGTGAGATTCTGATGATCTGGCTGTAAGACGTTCGCTGAAATAATTTTGACTGTATAGGCTTCAGGTATTTTTCATTAACTTTATTTTCTAATGCTTTCTGATCTGTTGACAGTGTCTGCATTTCAGAGCCGTGTATATAGGAGGTATGTAATTATTGGGTCGCTGGGCTCGTTATTTGATTTGCTAAGTCTTTTACATCTATTATTTTAATGTTTTTATAGGAGTCTTCTTCTTTCTGTTTTGTTATAAATATTTTTCGCCTGGTAGCATCTGTGTTTTCTCATGGAATTTTCTTAAATCTTTTTGAGCATTTTTCCCACTTTATTTCTGCTACTACTTTTACTCGTCCTTTAACAGCCGCAGAGAAGAAGCTTTCCCTTTATACTCTCTAGCTCTCTGGACTCGCTTTTAACCACTGTTATATAATTTACATTAGTGAACCACAGTTATTAAATATATAAACATTACCATCATTATGAGCATCCGCTAGACATAGTGTTGTTTTGGAGAAATATTCTGACAGGAGGTTGAGAAAATGGTATTCTTAGATAAATTACTAGCTAGTTACATAGTTTTTACTCAGGTACTGGCAAGTAGTTCTTTATATGTCTTTGGCGAGAAATTTTCATGGAGAAAAGGAATGTGTGGAGGTGGAAGAAAAGTCAGCTGGATAGGCCTGTTGTTAAGGGTAGGAGTTCAGAGTTTATTTCTGAACTAGCTGATCACGAGGTGCACAGTGACGTCATAGTGGCGGGGCGAACTTATGACGAAGACGTGTTCTTTCCCTCGATAGTAAGACTTCACACGGGTGAGTTACTAGTAGTATATAGGGCTGCTCTTTCACATGCCTCTCATACTCCTGGGAGAATAATGTGTGTGAGAAGCTGGGATGGCGGGAGATCGTGGAGCAAACCTGAGGTAATTATTGATACTCCTTACGATGACCGTGATCCACATATAACTCAGCTTTCAGATGGAACACTAGTGCTTACATTTGATGTTGTTGAACCCGTACATCATCCTAGCTGGTGCTATGTCTATATATCTTTTAGCTATGATAATGGGCGTACATGGACTAAGCCTTGTAAAGTAATAGACAAGTGTTATGCTACTTCAGAGAAAGTCCTAGAGCTGCCTGACGGCCGTCTACTGCTTCCTGTTTATCGTCCGCGTGACCCGACTAGAAGACATAGGGGTGTCAATAAGTGGGACTACATGCGCTATCTCGCTGAAGTAGAGGCTGGTAGAGAAAAAAGGCCGCCAGACGAGATATTTACTCTAGAGAATCCCTTTATTTCAGTACTGCTTGTCAGTGAAGACAGAGGTAAGACTTGGAGAGAGCAGTGTATTATAGCTGAGGAAGTAAATGGTAAAGCAATAGGCTTTAATGAAACAGCTCTAGCCTACTTGGGCGAAGACCACATTGTAGCAGTTATAAGAACTGATGCTCCTTGGGCTAACGCGTGTATAGTCCACTCTTTTGACTGTGGTGAGAGCTTCGGGGAACCACGTATGCTTCCTGTAAATGCTCATGCCCCTCACATGCTGTTTTTAAATGAAAACAAAACTCTCCTTATTTACGGTAACTGTGATTACAGTGGAGGCTATGTGACTAGATATGTTGAAGTAATGGTGGGGGATCCTCATAAAGACTTTAGAGACGCTACTCCTAAAATAATATATACTGGGAGCGGTGGAGATACGAGCTACCCTGACGCGGTTCTCTTGGAAAAAGACATAGTATTTGCAGTATACTATGATTCAGGTATAGGAATTATAGGTGGGAGATTCCTTAGATTATCAGACTTACTTTAAACCTCCACAAACTAACTAAAATCTACATAAAGTTAACAACACTAGACAATCTCGTCTGTAAAGCAGTATTTAAATATTAGATTCACAGCCTTCTTTTATTCTAGTTGAACTGAAAACAATGGCAGTTATCTATAAATGTTTCCGGGAAATTTTCTTCAATGAAAATAGCTAGAGAACACATAGAGGAGTGCCTTGAGCTAATAGGTAAAGTTCTTTCTCATATGAGTAAAGGGAAGTAGAGAACTTAAAGAGAGGAGAGATAAATTCAGTTTAGAGGGAATTGTTTCAGTGCTAGCCATATAGGAGGCTTTTTAGATAAAAGTGCAGTTAGTACAGCCCGGTCTCTTGTAGATTGACTTTATTTCTCTCTTGCTTAAATCAATTCCTCTAAGCTTTACTCCAAGAAAATACTCTACCACTTCTGCGTCTACAAAATGCTCGTAGAAAGGAACTCTATCAGGCTTCTCTCTCCACAAGACTGAGATAAGTCTCTCATAATTAGGTTTCTCCAGTAAAATAGCCTGAGGTAATTCCATCTACCTACTTTAAGATATCTCTAAATATATTACTTATAGTTGAATACTTTCCGAGAACTTACATGACACAGGACTGAAATATGTTGATGATCTCCTCAAGTATTCGACATTATCACCTTAAATCATATACAAAGAAGAACTTTGTGTTAGTAAGCAATCACTACATGGCTACCATGGAGAATATTAATTTACTAATGATTAACTCATTAATGATTAATATGTTTGAACATTTTCACAATGGAGAGGATGAGCTGAGATACTTAGAAGAATACTGGAATAACTCGAAGAAAATGGAATGAAGCCACCTTACCCAGTAAAGTACTACGGACTGGTCTGCCTAAGTACAGGTAATCGTGAAGAACTAGAAAAGACGGCTACTTGGTCTACGAATTAAAAGATTTCATAGCAAACAGTACTGCTTCACAAATTGCATGAAATTAAAGAAACATAAGAACCTCTCAGTAACAGAATACAATTAAGCACTCACTTTAATCGCTTACACAGATAGATACACACTCTCTAAAATTCATGATCGCTACTACTTAAATATGTACTCACTAGAGTATAATAAATTATAATAATTCGCGTAAACAAATACTGCTTGGAGAAAATGTCCGAAAAAAGAAGACTAAAAAGAAACGAAAAAAGAAAACAC
>QMSB01000173.1 GCA_003650815.1 Thermoprotei archaeon
ATAATGTTGTAGTAGTGATGTCTCCTAATGATCCTCCTTGGATTGCTAGAGAAATATGTGAAATATTTGTTAATGTATTGAAGCTGAAGACTTCGCTTTACTGGACTTACTTATCATTACTTGAGCAGAGTGAGAAGATAAGGGGGATTAAAGATAGATATAAGTTAATTAAGGAAATTAGCTCACTTACCTATAGTACTCGTCTGTATTTAGTTCCATTTAGTGGAGCAGAGATAATTTCTCATCCTGAGTACAAGAAGGTGCTTAGGGTATTGTTTGAGGCGACTAATATGAGTTCTATTCAAGAACAAGTACTCTCACTACTAAAGGATCTCAGTGAGCTTGAAGCAACGAAAATTAGTCTTTCTCAAATAAAGTTGGAGAGGAGAATTAACTTTATAAGTATTCTGTTGGGAGTTATTACTGTAAGTGAGATAGTTAATGAGATTTTTAGAGCAGTTACTGGTTTAGCTCTTCCCCTATACTTGAAGATAATGGTCTGGATTCTTTCAGCAGCTATACTGCTTTTCCTGGTGTTTAAACTAGACTAGCTATAGTAATCTATAAATAGCTATAGCTGTCTATAGCTTAGATATGAAGACTACTATACAAGTTGAGAAAAGTACTAAGAAGCTTTTAGATGAGCTTAAGATCCACCCTAGAGAGTCTTATGACTCTGTTATTAGGAGACTTGCTTTAGAGAGAATTGACTACGAGCCTCTATCAGAAGAAACTATTAAAGCTATTGAGGAGGCTCTAGAAGATATTAAGGCTGGGAGACTGTATTCTAGTGAAGAAGTGAGGAGAGAGCTAGAGCTAGAATGAAGTATAGAGTCTTGTGGACTAAGACTGCTGTAAGGTGCTTAAGGAAGCTCGATAGAGAGACTGCTAAAAGAATTATTGACTCTGTTGAAGAAGCTTCCGAGAAGCCGTTCAAGTATATTAAAAAGCTCTACGGTATGCCCTTCTACAGTCTGAGAATAGGCGATTACCGAGCTATACTAGCAGTAGATTCTAGTAAACAAACTATAGTTGTACTAGAAGTTGAGCACAGGAAGAAAGTCTATGAGCATTTTAGAAAACGTTTTAAGAAAAATTAGCGTAGCTTACACTTAGTAGAGTTCTACTATACTTAATGCCATGAATCAACATTTTTGTATTCTGTTTCCTATAGTTTATGGGGGCTAGGTATGTCTAGTAGACTTGAGACTAGACCTGTTGCTTGGAGGAATACTCGTAAGCCTCCTCGCTTCAATCATGTACTCTACTCTCCTCTGAGAGAAACTGGTTTCTCTAGGAGCTGGGCTTTGAAGCCTATTTGCTTTAAGAGAAAAAGTATTGGGCGTGTTTTTAGGGCAAGGCTTCGGGAACAGGTTCGCGTACTTTCTCGTAGAGTTTGACTCTCATTGTTTTAGCTGGCCGTATTTTAAGCAACACTGGGTGAGGGAGCTGAGGCGACGCTAGTAGAGCCTCTCCTACATGTAGGCCCGGCACCGTTCTCCATACTTCTCTAGTGACACCTGCCGTCGTCTCTCTCAATGTCTTTAAGTTATACTCGCTCATAAGCCTGGGACTACTACTAGAGCCAGGAGAACACATAGTACTAGGACCACTATTCAAGCTAGTAAGGCCAAGAGGACTCCCACGCAGAGACCGCCCAATAGTAGAAGAATTCCTAAAAACACACGGAGAAAAAAAGTCCTCTGTGTATACAAAACACACCAAACACCCTATCTAGCAGAATGCCACGCAGACAACTTAGAAAAAGCAATAGCTACAATAATAGCAGACTCGCAGCTCTCGGCAAAAGGCTTCCTACTACTAATAGAGTACGCAGACAAAATATACAAAACACTACTAAACACGAAAACGTTTAAGCAAAACTATCAACAAAAATACTCCAGTTCACAGCCAGCAGCAAACTACACGCCTCCCTAAAGCCTTCAATAAAGGCTCAGCTACTACTTTATCAAAAAGCTTCCCTCTACTAATTTCTCTAATCCTATCCACAAGCTCTTTATCCAAAACTACTCTAACAGTCACCTTTACATTAAATAACATGACTCAATAGTATATAAATCCTTTCCAATATATTTAACCATCTTTTGCAGTAAGCTATAAGATTTTCCTCCCAAAAGCTGACTCAACAAAATAATTAACCACAGTTCAGCAGCCGCACTCTATCTCCTTCAAATACTTCAAGCGCTCTCTCTAAAACAACCTGCGTATTGTAAAACGCGTACATATAGCCCCCACTATATTGCACGAGTTTTTTCTTCATAAAGAAAAATGCTCCAAAAAACTCTCCAAAATACTTCATAGCCTTAACAAGAAGCCTCTTATTACACGAAAAGAACTCAAGGTAAATTAAACTATTCTCAAACCACACTCTCGTAACTAAAACACGGCACCTACGTCCACGAAAATCACTATACTCCAAGACACCAAACTCAACTTCCTCACCAGACTCAAGCCTCCTCACCTCCCTCCCTATAAACCTCATATTATGTACGTATCTCACTCTAGATCACCTAGAAACCTTTATCCAAGAAACCTCAGTCAACTCCACTACCTTAAACTTCCAAAACAACTCCACCCTCCTATCTCTAAACAATAAAACACAAAACTCGCTCGGATAATCATCCTCCCCATTACTCTCCTCAACATACACCACCCTAGCACCCTTCCCCACAAGAACCTCCCTAAAATAATCATATCCAGCATAAAATAAGCACCTACGTCCATAATCACTACACAAAATCTCCTCCACTACAGCTCTAGCCTCAACAAAACCCATAAACTTGATACAAACCCTAAACAAATTAAACCAAAAAGCACTAAAAATTTTTCTCAACAAACCCGTAAAATACCCCAAACTATCTCTCAAAAATAAAACAAAACTCCACACCTTCCTCCACATAGTATACTAAAACTCCTCTCTAACTTCGCACAAAGAAATTTAAACTTTTCTCAAACAACTAGCAAAACCCTTTAACTGAAACACCTTAAAACACA
>QMSB01000174.1 GCA_003650815.1 Thermoprotei archaeon
ATACTATCCTAGAGTAAGCCTTGAAGTTAATTTAACATATGTAACAGTTCCACCAAACACTATTTTACTAGTCGTAGACGATGATGAATATAATTATGTAGACTACGGTGTAGCGCCTGAAGTTTTCATTACAGCTATAAAGGATCTAGGATATAATATTTATGAGCTAAGAGAAAGTGAAAAAGGCAATCCTCCTCTAAGTCTTCTTTTAAGTAAAAATGTCTCAGTAGTAATATGGCATGTAGGTACATATTATTCCTATGCAGTAGAGAACACAGACGCGGCTAACTTAATCAATTTTATTAAAAATGGAGGACGCCTACTACTCGAAGGAGAGGACATAGGCTATAATCACGACAATGATCAGTTTATGACAGACGTAGCTCACGCGACCTTCTTAGCAGATTCTGTGAAAGCTAACATTACTGCTCTTAAACCACTACACCCCGTACTCAACGGCACAGAGCAGCTGACTTTCGCAGAGACTCCACCTTACCCAGATGGAGTAAACGCTACTAATGGAGGAGTTCTCATAGCTAAATATAGTGAGACAGACTACGGCTGCATAGTAGTTTACGACGGCGTAGCTCTCAATGAAAATAACGGAGCTAAAGTAGTATACTTCTCCTTCCCACTACAGTACTTGAACTCAGATCAGAGAACACAGCTCATAAGAAATGCTGTCAAGTGGCTACTCACCTCCTATGTATACAACTCATCCACTGATTCCGCTAAGTACTCTCTAAAATCATGGGTCAAAGTTATGTTTAGTATAAGAAATGGAACAGAGGCACTTACAGGCATAAGTGTTTCAGCGAAAATATACTTCCCCAACGGCTCTCTCGCAGGAGAAATAAGCTTAGTAGACGACGGAACCAATGGAGACGAAAATCCCTCAGATGGAACATATACAGGAATGTTTCACGTAGAGGAGGACTTCCCGACAGGAATTTATACAGCTTATATTGAAGCCTCGATACCAAACTATGGTCTAGTGAAAGATAAAGTAGAGTTCAATGTAATTGAAAAAGTTGAAGTAAGTATATCATTAAGTGAGGCCTACGTCGAGAACGGTACAGTATATATTAAAGTAATTATCTCGTGTGAAGGAGGAGTAGTAGAGGGAGCAGAATACTCATTAAACTCAAGCCCGCCTACACCAATACCATCACCCGAAGATGGAGCTTACGACGAACCTAAGGAAACGGTAGTAGTATTAATTAACGGCACAGAGCTATCAGACGGCTACTACGTAGTGAGCACTAGGGGCTGGAGTCAAGGAACATACAGCCAGTGGTTAAACGTATCTATACGCGTCAGAACACTTGGACCAAGATATCACCTAGTAGCACTGACTCTAAAGCCCATAGGAGAGTACAATGCATCAGACCTAGCTAGAGCAATAGGTCCACCATTATCAGCTGTCTGGAAATGGGATGATGAAAAACAAGAATTCATAGTATATATTCCGGGAGTAAGTGGCCCAGAAAAAGACTTTGAAATAGTTATGGGCGAAGGATACTTTATATATTTAAGGGAGGAAGCTAAGTGGATTGAGGTGGGTTACCCATGAAGCACACTCGCCTTATAGCCCTTTTACTACTAGTCTCAACAATATGTTTACTCAGAGTACATTCACAGATTCCCGTAACAGTATATGGACATGTATACATGCCAGACGGGTCTCCGGCGGCAGGCGCTACTGTTACTGTTAGCGGCGGAGGAGTCTCGAAAACTACGAAGACAGATAGCCAGGGATACTACGAGGTCACATTATCAGTTTCTAGTGTACCAATATCAGTTACTGTAAAAGCATCGAAGGACCATTATACTGGCTCAGCATCAGCACACAATGTTGAAGGCGCTGTAAAAATAGATGTATACTTAAAAGCTCCTCCACCTACTAAAAAGTCCACATACCTTAAAATCGGAGTTAACGGTACAGTCTTCCCCGTTAATAGTACTGTTAAAGTATATGGTAACATCTCCCCAGCGATGAGCGTAAACATAGAGATAGTTATTAAAAACCCTATTGGAAAGACTAGACGAACTACAGTGAAATCAAATACCTTAGGCCTATTCTCCTACACATTTAAAGTAGATGTTCCGGGTAAATGGTCGATCTACGCCTACTTCAAAGGCAGCAGTAAGTATTCTTCAAGTAAAAGCAATACTATTACTATCTACGTAAAGTACAGCATATCCATTAATGCCTGGGCGAAAACTAGTGGAAGAAATATAACTGTCTACGGCAAAATCGAGCCCCCTTCAGGCGGAGTGACTGTAATGATTTATGTGAGTATTGACGGAGGAAAGACCTGGCTTTACTTAGGTAACGCTACTACTCGAGAAGATGGATCGTTTGAGAAGCAATTTGAAGTAAGAGTGTACGGCAATATACTATTTAAGGTAGTAGTGCCTGAAACAGAGACTACTGTTAAAGCTGAAGTAAAGTCGCCTCTAGCTACTCAACTAATGTCTCCACGAGAAAAGGAGTTAGAGAGACAAGTATCAAGACTACTAGCAGAAAAAGAGACGTTAGAAGAGAAGCTGTCTAATGCTACTACTAGAATAGAGTCGCTTGAAAGTGAACTAGAGTCTGTGAAAGGCGAGCTCTCTAAAGTGCTCAGCGAGAACAAAGACCTTAAAGCAGAGCTTAGCAAGGTGAAGACACAGCTTGAAGACCTTTCAGCAAAATACAGTAAACTTCGAGAAGAATCATCAAAACTGAGACTACTCCTATACACAGCAATTCCATTGTCTCTGATAGGTGGTCTGGTAGCAGGCTACTTTATTGGAAGAAAGAAGGCTAAGAAAACAGGAGCCGAAAAGAAGACTAGTAGTACCAAGTCAGAGTAAATGTGTGCTCCGGAATGTGTGTCCCTAACTCGTAGGCTCTACAAACATCTTTAAGCACACATTCTTTACAACTAGGTTTCTTTTTAACACATATTGTCCGCCCAAATCTCCACAGAAAGTCATCTAGCAGAAATGGGTCTTTATGC
>QMSB01000175.1 GCA_003650815.1 Thermoprotei archaeon
AGCTTTTCTTAGAGCACTCTTCGCCTTAGTCTTCATGACTCCTCTAGCAGTTTTCCTCACTAAACGATTTTCTTTTAAAGCAAGATATTTAGGGACATCGGTCGCCGCAGGACTAGTATCAGACTTTATAGGAGTATTTTTATGGCTTTTATCACTTAAATTAGGTGAGGTATCCTTATCAGCGACTATCTCTGCGTCAGCTCCAATATTCTCAGCAGTACTCTCATGGAAGCTCTTTAAAGAAAAAATGAATTCTAGAAGAGTAATAGGTATAGTACTAGCTGTAGGAGGTATAGTAACAGTATCAGTTACTTAACGATTTAGTTCAGTAATCTTGATGGAAGCTCTATATATTATCTTTGCATAATTTCTTATTTTCTAGTGTTTACTCTTGTTTTCTTTAATTAAACTTAGAAATTTTCCGATTACCGAGAGAACTAGTAGTAAGTCGACGAGACCTTGACTATTTCCAATAGTCTACTGAGGAGACGAAAGCTAGCTTCTTAACTCTAGTAGTCTCCTCTACAAAATCAGTTTTAACAAATCCTTCTGTAGGGAAAATATTTCTAAAAGTTTAGTTTAATAAACCTTGGCTTTTAATTTTTTGTAAGCGTTTAATGCTGCAGTTACTATTGGATATGCTACTGGTGAGGGTGTGAGAAATGGATGAGTTCCATATTGCATTGTGTAGAGATCATAAAGAGTCATGTGTCTTTGAATAGCTAAACCTATTAAGTTTATGAACTCTCCTACACAGTTACCGCCACAGGCCTCTCCACCTAAAAGGTAACCGCCGTCTTTACTGAAGATCAGTTTAACCTCAGTTTTTCTAGCTCCAGGTAGTGTTCCAGGATGCTTATCTACAGTTTCAGCTTTTCCTGTAATAACGTCAAATCCCATTCTTTTAGCCATAGATTCCGTTAATCCTGCAGCTCCAAAAGCCTCTCCTCCTATCTTCGTTAGAAATACTCCTACAACTCCAAGAACCGTTCGAGGAAGTCTAAGTCCAGCTATATTTGCTGCTACTACCCTAGCTTCAAAAGCTGCTACAGAGGCAAGTAATGTAGGAGTTGGTGTACCTGTGAAAAAGCTATGTTTTTCCGCACAATCTCCAATTGCATAGATATTTGGATCGCTCGTTCTCATGTATTCATCTACGGCAATACCTCTTTCACTGATTTTTAAACCCGCTTTTTCAGCTAGACTAGTATTCGGTCTGACTCCGACAGCTACAATTACAATATCCGCGGGAATAGTTCTACCATCTGAGAGTCTAACAGCTTCGACTTTCTCTTTACCTAAGATAGCTTCAACCCTACAATTGGTCATAATTTTAACTCCCTTACTCTTAAGAATTTCTTCAACCTTAACGGCAAATTCTTCATCGAGGTTTAAAAGTAGGCAGTGAGGTAGAATTTCAATAATAGTTACATCCTTTTTTAAGTTGCTTAGATCGTCTGCAAGTTCTACGCCTATAAATCCTCCACCAATAATAACAATTTTTTCAGCTTTCCTAACAGCTTTTTGTAGTTCTTGAAGAACCTCCCATTTCTTTATAATTTTATAAACGCCCTTAAGATTTATTCCCTTTATCGGTGGAGTGTGGGGTATTGAACCTGTAGCTAGGATAAGTTTTCCGTATTTAAACTTTAAGCCTTTAGCAGTTTCAATAGTTTTAGCTTCCCTATTTATATCTAAAACCTCATCTACAGCAATTTCAACTCCCAGTTTTTTCAAAGGTTCGTCTGGAAGAATATTTTTATCACAAGTTTCAAGTGTTGCAGCTAAATATGGGATTGCACAGGGTACTTGAGCTTTTTCGTCAGCTCTAATTAAGAGTACGTCTAGATCACTACGTAGTGTTCTTAAGGTTAAAGCAGCGGTATATCCTGCAGCACCACCACCAACTACTATCACATCATATGCATCCTTCATTTCCGGTCACTAAACAGTGTTCTTAGTGTACTTATTAACGTTTCCCATACATCTCTATAAGACCTAGGAGCCCACTACTTCGTGTAGGAAATTAATGCTTCACATATATCTATCATAGCTTCAGTAGCTACATGTAGATTACGCTCTGCAACATCTATTGTATTTTTATCCTAGTGAAGTCCTTAAGACCAAATAACTGTAGGTCTTCTATTTTTTAGCTCCTTAAAACCTATTCTTGCTTTCTCGTAAGTCTTTAGGAACTATGGTTTATGCGGAGAACTAGTGGTATTCTATCAGGTACATCGTGTTCAATAGCTCTGATACATCTCTATATGGGATAGCATTTTATCCTATTCAGCTATCTCTTCTAACTTTCTTCTACGAGTTTCCTCTCCTAAGAGGAGTACAGTGAATGCTGCAACCCAGTGTACTAAAGCGAAGAGAGCGAAAGCCCAGGCGATCTCTCCTCTCGAGATTGTCATTAAGTATCCTGTGACTACTGGAGCCAAGATGCCTGCTATTCTGCCTACACTAGAGGCTGCTCCGGCTCCAGTACCTCGGATACGAGTAGGGTATAATTCCGGAGTATAAGTGTAGAGGGCAGACCATGCTCCAAGATTAAAGAATGATACTACTAGGCTGTAGAGGAGTATTAAGTCTAAGTTTCGAGTAGTTCCTAGAAGTAGGCAGGCTACTCCAGCTATTAGGAGATAAACTGATAGTATCGGTTTTCTTCCTACTTTATCGAGCATAAGTGCGGCGCTATAGTAGCCGGGGATCTGCGCTAAAGTGACTACAAGTGTCCATTCAAGTGTTTTGACTATCTTGTAGCCGAGCTTCGTGTAGTATATGGTCGGTAGCCACAGAAAGACTCCGTAATAGGTGTATATGAGGGAGCACCACAGAATCCACAGTAAGAGAGTTCTATTCCAATACCTTATGCTAAAAAGTTCTTTAATAGCCTTCGCTAAAGTTAATTTAACGTACTTTATTTCAATATACTTTAGATTATTGGCTGGAAGCCCTAGTATCTTTAGCACCCTTTTAAGCTCTGGAATGTTTTTTC